>JACUUU010000273.1 GCA_014859065.1 Anaerolineales bacterium | reverse complement strand
CGGCGAACCCTGTTTACGGGCTTACACTCGAACCCGAGGCAGCTACATTATCAGGGGCACCGGCTGAAACGGTGGAATTCCAGCTGACGTTGACCAACAGCGGCAACACCAGCGACACCTTCACCGTGGAAGCGGATGAAAGTGATTGGGTAGTTTCCCTGCCTGAGACCAGCTTCGAATTGGATGCTGGTGCGAGCGTGGAGTTCGTGGTGCAGGTATCCATTCCGCCCGAAGCGGAGGGCGGTGACAGCATGGTGGTAACCATCGACGTTACCTCGGAAGGGGATCCGTCCAAGGCGGCTATCAGTGAGCTGACCACAGTGGTCGAGATCGAACGGCATTGGGTTTTCTTAGCAGCCCTATTCCAGGGTTCCGCACCGTAAAGATATGTGAGAGCTGAGCGATCACCAAGATTTTGATAATCTAGACCTGACAGGTTGCCAGAAGCCTGTCAGGTTTTGTTTAAAGAGATGATTACACCTCCCTATTTGACTGGAGGTTTTACCCTAGGTGTTGAAAACATTTGGAGTGGATCAGGTAAGCAGTATTCGCCGGAAAGATTAAACCAAGGGTAAGTTTTCCACAGCCACCTTCTGAGGGAGCAGAGGCTAATTAGCAAAGCCCTGCGGACAACATACAGAATTGATAACCCGTTGAGACTGGTTATCCAAAGAGATAATTCAGGGTAGAATAATTTTTAGCAGTGGACGAATTTAGCGGATATGTATATAATCGCGCAGGTCTCGGAGCTGCAGAGATGATTGCCGTATCAAAAAGCAGCCAAAAAATTAACCAATCCTTTCCCTACAGGTGAAACATGCATACACAATCCCACCACACCACGGTACGCGTTTACCGTTTAACCACTCTCACAATCTTGATCCTGCTGGTCTGGCTTGCAGGTGGGTGCGCGGATCCGGCAGCTGTCACGCCAGATCCGTCAGCTACCGTACAGGTGGAGACTCCCACTCGAGAACCAACCTCAACGCCAACTCAAAGCGCCACTGAGACGCCCAGCCCAAGCGCAACCCCGCTTGAAACAAAACCCAGCCCAACCAGCGCGCCAATCACGCAACTTGAGGCGATAAGGGATGCCGGATTGGTGGCAGAAGACCAGGGCTGGGTGATCTCTGCCCAGCGGTTGCTGTGGACCTCGGATGGAGGTGACAGTTGGTTAGATATCACCCCAGTGCACCAGGGTGAATTAATCATCACCAATGCTTTCTTCTTGGGTGCTGATCAGGGCTGGGTGGTGATGATTCCACCTCCGGAAGTAGAGCAGGTGTCCATTGAAATCCTGGTTTTCTACAGCCAGGATGGTGGTGAGACCTGGGAGCAGAATTCATGGCAGGCAGACCTGCCTTTCGGGGTGTACAGCGGTTTGACAGACCTGAAATTTATCGACAGCCAGACCGGTTGGTTGGTGGTCAACCAGACAATGACCATGAACGCTTCGGCCGCCGATCTTTACCGTACTCAGGATGGTGGTCTTACCTGGCAGATGAGCCAGCTGCCGTACAACGGTGCAGTACATTTCATCAACGCCGAGGTGGGCTGGACGATCGGCAGCTGCTGCACTGGAGCTTCCCGGCAGCTATTCCGCAGCCAGGATGGAGGTCAGACTTGGGATCAGCAAGCGTTTGTGCCCAACCCAGTCGAGGATGGTTTCGACTACCATGATTACCACTTACCGATCTTTTTTGACCAGCAGGAAGGATTGCTGGCGGTGCTTCACAAAGATGTGTTTTACGATGTAGTGGAAGTGGGCATTTATCGAACTACAGACGGCGGTTCCTCCTGGCAGCCGGTGACCACCTTCAGCCCAGATGAGCTGGCTGAGCCGGGACCGGGCGCCTTTACCCAGGTTCAATTTTTGCAGCCTGAATATTGGATCGCCGCGGTTGGTAAATCCATTTATGTGACCGACGATGCTGGTGAGTCCTGGACTAGACTTGAACAGGACACCTTACCAGGTTTCCACTACCGGCTGATGTTCGCCAGCGAAAACATGGGTTGGAGCGTGCTGTTCAGGGATAACTGCGGAGACAACTGCCTGCTGCTTTACCAGACTGGTGATGGTGGGGAAACCTGGGAAGCATTAGGAGAGCAGCGCTAAGTGCGATGGAGCGGATTAAGTAATGTACCGGGTGGATCAACCGTGGATGCAGGGTTAATTGGGATCGCTGGGCGACTGGATCTGATGAGCATGGAATGAGGTTTTAGCCTAACAAGATGAAGGAGAAGTCTCGAAACCCCCTCCCATTGAGAAAGCTGTCAGATGTAAGCCTCGAAAGCCGTCCATATCTGGCAGCGCCGATACTCCCGGTGCAGTTTGTGCTTGCGGCAATCCTGGCTGCACTGCTACTGGTTACGCTGCTGCGTACCTCACCACTGCTGGCAGCCGAATCCGACCGCGAGCTGGAAGAGAATCCCTCCACATTTCACATCCATTTGCCGGCGGTGATAAATGTCTACCCGGCCATCGATTTCGAACATGTTTGGGCTCAGAATGAGAACGGAGAAGAGCGCAATGCTTTCATGCCGGCTGAGACCGTGCAGATAACGGCAGCAGGTCGTAATAAAGCCAACAATGAGCTCCTGGTTACCCTGGACTGGGAGGTTCAAGATGCCTGTGGGGAAACCTTCAGCGGCAGCGAACAGGTCAGCCTGCCTGCTGGTGAATGGGACATCTCCCAACCGCTCGGCAACCCAGATTGCAAAGGCATTTACAGTTTCAGCATGCAGGTGGAGCACCGGGACCAGACGACAATGCACAGCTCCACATTTGTGGTTATTGACCCCAGCAGCCTGGTTTTCCAAGATGGACAGGCATTCGATAAATGCAACATCGCCAGCGTTTCCCAGATGCAAACCTGGTGGGATCTCAGCCCCTATATTGGCACTAACCTTTACATCGGAGGGATCAGCCGCTACTGCGCCAATGCGCAGTTGGATGCCTCCTGGATTTACCAGGTCAGCCAGCAGGGCTGGTCGTTCATCCCCACCTGGGTTGGCCCTCAGGCGCCCTGTTCGGGATATAAATACAAAATGAGCGGGGATCCAGATGTTGCTTACCAGCAGGGGCGCCAGGAGGCGGAGGCAGCCAATGCAGCTTTGCTCGAACTGGGATTTCTCGGAGAACGAATTGTCTATTACGACATAGAAGCATATTCGGGAACGTCAGAATGCCGCAACGCGGTCAATTGGTTTTTAAAGGGGTGGACCGAGCGGTTGAACGAACTGGGGAGCCAATCGGGTGCCTATGGAGCTACATGTCGCTCATATGTTTCTGATTGGGCAGAGGTCATCCCCCCTCCTGAGTACGTTTGGTTGGCTTACTGGGTAAAGAAAGATGGTGAGTTCAAGTATGACCCGGATGCAAGCGTTTGGAATTTGCCCTGTTTATCCAACGAACTGTGGGCAGACAAGCAGCGCATCCGGCAGTATGCCGGCGATCATGACGAGATTTATGGGGGAGTAATGTTCAACATCGACAGCAATGTGGTCGAGAGTAAAATCACCATTTTCGCAGAAGAAGAGCTGGCAGTTGCACCACAGCCAGACGGTCTAACAGGTGGGTCTAATGGACAAATCTTCAGGGTTACGGATTTGGGCATGCTGTCAGCTGAACGCGGCTGGCTGCTGGTTGGACGACAGCTCTATTTGACCCAGGATGGGGGGAAGAGCTGGAAGCAAATCACCCCAGATCTAGCAGCCGGAGAGCAGTTGCTGGGCGTTTTCTTCCTGGATGAGAATACCGCCTGGCTGGTTACTCATGAGACGACCGTTGATAAACTGAGGCTTTACAGCAGCGCTGATGGGGGCGATACATGGGAATCGACCTCTCTAGAGGTGGGCTCCGCGCTGGTAGATTTGATTTACACCGCTCAAATACAGTTCAGCGACCCGCAGCACGGCTGGATCTCGTTCAAGATCCAGAGCAGCCGTAACTTCTCGCTGGGGACGTTATTGAGCACAAAAGATGGGGGACAGAGTTGGGTGGAATATCCCCAGCCCATCGGTGGAGAGATCCACTTTGTGGACGAACAAGTTGGCTGGTTGGTCGGAGGTCCAACTGGGGAGGAGAGTTACATCAGCCGCGATGGAGGTGCGACCTGGGAGGTGGTGGAAATGATCCCGTTGTCTGCGCATAGTCATGACTTGCTGGATCGAGGGCTCACAGAAAATCCAAGACTCGCCAATTTGCCGGACTATCCCATCCTGGTAGATTTCTGGGGTGACACCTTTGGTTGGGCTTGGGTTCAGTCCAGTCAGTGTCGCGGGGAAAAAGTGCGCTCGGGAGAGACCGCTGTGCCAGGGAGTGAACCGTTTCTCTGTGAGGTTTCTGGAAGGTTGCTGAAGACCAAAAATGGGGGGCAAACCTGGTTTGAAATTGATCTGGGGTATATTGGGGGGGAAATAACTATAGATTGAGTGCTACCTGTTGGAGCAATACTATAATCTCTAGCACGAAGCACACCTCGAAGGATTAGGTTCTGTCGTGTCTATCCATGGTAGTATTCTTGATAATTCCCTCATTTCTGATAGCTTCAAGCAGGTCTCATCGTTATCCTGATAACCACAAAAATTTACTTTACCCAATTTTGAAGCTTTTTAGCATCTTCCGCGTTTAACGGATAGAATGGATTACCTGATGTCTGACATTGACGAGCTCCTCGGGCAATATTCTGCTGACGACCCCCGTTTGATCGAAGCTCTGGTGCTGGATCACTATAATTTTGTCTACCGGATAGCGCTGTCGATCCTCAATGACCGGCATGAAGCGGATGATGCTGCTCAGGAAACCTTCATCAAAGCTGTTGCCAACCTGGACAGCTACCAGCCCGGTAGTCGCTTGAAAAGCTGGTTGGCGACCATTGCGGTCAATGTTTGCCGGGGTATGCTGCGAAAACAAAAAACCAGACAGAATTTACAGCGCGGGCTGCAACTGGCTGGCTTTTCATCCAGAGAGCAGTCGACCCCAGAGCAGGCAGCCCTACAAAGGTAAAG
>JACUUU010000272.1 GCA_014859065.1 Anaerolineales bacterium | reverse complement strand
GCGGGCTGACGTGATCCTTTCTCCCCATGTCATAACCTGCTCAGGTCTTGATCCATGGTTTCCAGGTCTACCAGTAATGCCTCCGTTCTCGATGCTTCTTTACGGGCTGCATTTGTGAATCCAGCTCTGGCGAAGTAGGCATAGAACACCCGCCAGTCCTTGCCCGGAATGACCCTGGGAGTTTTGTCGATCAATTCGCGAATGACCCCACGGCCAACCGCTTTCACCCCCCATTTACACTCACCCAGCAAGATCGTCTTGTCGTGCCAATTAACGGCAACCACGTCTATCTGAACATCAGCTGACCAGTGGCTGCCAACCACTTCTGGCAGCATGGGCAGTGCCCCGGCGCGCGCTTTCACCAGAACCCACTCCCGGCAAAGGTCTTCAAAGGCCGTCATCCCCACGAAGGCGCGGAACTGGTCGGATATGCGTTCCCACAGGACTTTGCTCAATTCTTGCTCTACCAGCTCAGCGTTTGGAGCGATAAAGCGCAAGTAGAACCTCAAATATGGATCGCTCACGTGGTATTTACTATTCTTGGTTTTCTCTCGCCGCTCCGGAGGCGTGGTTGCGGGGATACGGCGTTCGACCAGGTGTAGGGCCTCTAACTGCTTGAGGTAAGGGCTCAAATAGGATGACGAGACGCCCAACGTGCGGCCGATATCTTGAGGCGTCCTGTCGCCGGTGGCAATGCTTTTCAAAACAGCTTCATATGTTTGTGTCTCCCGGCGGATTACGTCCCCGATCAAATAGAAAGGTTCAGTGCGGAATAGGCTGGTGCGCTGCATGAAGAGCTGGCGCATGTTTTCAGAGATCGATTGCGCGTCATCGAAGCGTTCCAGGTAGGCCGGCACGCCGCCTGTGACCGCATATACGGCCACCCGCTCCGCGGTGCTGTAGCGCGGCAGGAAATCGCTCAACGTTGAAAAGGGCAGCGGGGCGACCGGAAGCTGGGCGGTGAAACGGCCGTAGAGTGGCGCTTGATACGCCATCAAGTCCACCATCATTCCAATGTGCGAGCCGGCCAGCACAATGGTGACGTTGCTATCTTTGAATAGATGATCCCAGGCCGCTTGCAGGTTAGAGGCCAGAGATGGATCGGATTCGGCTGCATAGGAGAATTCGTCCAGGATCAGGATCACCGGCTGATTGCCGGTCAACTGGGCGGTCGTTTCGAAAACTTCCTCCCACGTATCGAAGCGGGGCACGGCCTGACTCTCAGGATGTGCCCACCGCCAGACAGAGCGAGTGAACCCCAGGCGCACCTGAACTGGCGTGTCGCGCGTGGCCACCCAGTAAACATAAGGTCTGCCAGATTGCTCCGCCCAACGCAAGAGAAGCGTGGTTTTTCCCACTCGCCGGCGACCATACACCAGGATGAACTGGGCGCTGCGCCGGGAAATAATGCGGTTGAGCTCTTCTAGTTCGCCATTGCGACCGACGAATTTACTCATCTGATTCACTTTCTAAACAGGTTATTATAATCTGCTTAGATTATAAATCGATCTACGAAACACGTCAACCAATCTCCGGCCACCGCATAATTACGGCGTCTAAGATAACCAAACCCTGCTGAAGCAGGTTCGAATCCCCCTAGCCTGACTCTGGTTCGCCACACCCAAATGAAAAAAGGGTGGCGACAACCGCCGGGTGAAATCGCAGCAAAGGAGTACACCATTTGCAAAGTGGCGCATGCCAGTGCATGCTAATTTAAATTTGTTTTAGTCCACGCAGGTGGACTTTGTGTTAGCGACCATGGTCGCCAGTTGAAGTGACTTTAGTCGCCAATGAATTCAATCACAAGTAAGCGAAGCGATCTCTTCCCCCATCCCTAAACCATCGAACCGCTGAGCCTCTGAGAAAACCATGATTTCGCTGATCATTCAGCGGTCTCAGCGATCTTTCAGCGATTCAGTGGTTCTATCTTCCCTATCGTATTGGAGGCTTCACTCGTAGGACAGGTTTCTTTACCCGCCACTTTCATGATACACAAACCCTCCCATCCCCACTATCCGATAATTTCGACCAACTCTCCCGGGGAATGGACGACGTGGTCTGGCTGCGCCTCAATCAGCTTGTCCAAGCTTTGATGCCCCCAACTGACCGCGATGGTTTTGACACCTGCCTCCCTCGCCGCGCGTATATCGCTCAAAGAATCCCCCACCATGAACACCGCTTCACCCTCAGCCGCGAATTGACCTTTTGCCATCAAAATTTTCTCCAACTTCGTCCCGGGCAAGTCCACCCCATACACTGCGCGGACACAGCCCGACAGCCCGTGTTGTTCCAAAAAAGCGCGCACATTCCCTCCGGTATTGCCCGTCACCACTGCCAGCCAGTGACGCCCTGCCAGTTTTCTCATTACTTCTCCCAACCCATCAAATATGGCGGGCGGTGACTCCTTCTCTGCGAATTTCTCCGTACACCGGCGAACGAACTCATCCACCAAATCCTCAGGCGTCTCGCATGCTCGTCCAAACGTCGCAAAGGACATCACTTCCAGCTCGCTCAAATCTGTCTGTACCACGGTATGATTCACCCCCAATTCATCGCAGACCTGCTGTGCAAAGCGCAGCATATCCGCAAGCGTATCGGCAAGCACACCGTCAAAATCAAAGAGAATCAGCGACATGGGGAGGATTATATAACTATTTCTCCATAAAGATAGTCTTCAAGTGAGGGGAAGGAGGGACAAAGACGGAGGACGGGGGACTGGGGACGGGAGAATGCGATCATTGAACGGTATAATACAGGCACCCAGGTGGGAGAAGGACGAAGGCGGAGAAGGTTGGAACACCGAAGGCGAGTGGTGGAGGTGGGTATGGTTGCCAGCAAGAAGCACGGGCAGGAGAGCGCATCGTTCGGGCAGTGGTTGAGCGATAGGCTGAGAGAGAACCCCAGGTACCGGCATTACGCGGTCTATTACGACCACGGTGACAAGACAATCCACCCGAACGTGGCAGCCATCAAGGGCATCTACGGCGATAAAGTAACCAGTAGCAGCCAGCTCACCCAGGTGGACGTGATGGTGGCGAAGCCAAGCGGGGAAATTATCGCCCTGGTTGAAATTGAAGAAAGGCCTAGCTCTCCGAAGAAGTTAATCGGGGATGTGTTTACCAATTTGATGTGCAGCCGCTATGCGGTTAGGGTCAATGGGGAACAGCGATATTTCAATATTACGCCTGAGACCATCTTGATATTGGCCGGAATCATGAACCCAAAAGGGAACAAGTTCAAGAAACTGGAGAGGGTCATCAAGCCACGGATAAGCGATTTTTCTTCACCGAAGGATGCGGTGGGCTTGGATCAGGTGCGGTTTCTTTTCAGGGATACAATCGAGGAGGTAATTGATGAGTTGAAAGTCTATTTTGGGCGATTAATTAATGATTGATTCCCGAGTAAGCGTAATAGACAGAATAATTTACAAATCAGCCAGATACAGAAGGGAAAAAGGGCAAGTGGTGATGCGGATTAATCTAGTATCCGAATTCCTAATTAATGGTCATTTCTTCTCAATAATGAAACCAAGCTGGCGAAAGACACGATTGGTTTGCTCTCCACCACTGAACTCCGAAATGGGTATAACAGCGGCTCTGCTGAGGATATACTTCGGTGGATAAATTGTTTCTCCATACCTAAGTATATAGACATAGTTTCCTTTTTGCAGCCAGTTATCATAGGATTCTGTTAGTGGATATTCTAAAGTGAATTCTTGCAATGCATCAAGGATATCCTGGCGGGTCACAAATTTGCCTTTGAAGGTGGTCAGCATTTCGGTTTTCATCTGTGGACTGATACGATTTCAGCTAATCCATCTCGAGCCAGAATGGACGGATTTCATTCTAACAGTTATATCATCGACAACCATGGAATCAATTCACTGTATAACATAAAATAACCTGCTGAAGTAGGTTGAGTAGACTGGATTCATCCCTAAATTTATATACGCATGAGATTGAACCACTGAAGCGCTGAGGAAAGCGCTGAAATACTGTTACACACAGGAGAACTTGCGCTTTAAGTTATTGTGATAGTTGTAGCCAATCACTTCTAACGCCTCACTCATCCTAAGAAAAGCCAACGTGGGGTAGATACACAAAGGTTTTTCAAGTCTAACAAATATGTTTGTACAAATTACAGTCACATAATATATAATAAAATGGAGCATTATCGAAACTGATAAACCAGCAATGTCAAACGAATAAATGCTCAGCGGTAGAATTTTGGTATGCATCAAGAAATGAATTTTGAAAAGGTTGCCAGTATAGAACCAAAAGGGAGCGCCTAACTATGGAAAAAATTGCCATTACTTGCCCAAAATGCGGCACAATTTTCGATCTTTCAGAAGCAGTCCAAGAAGAGTTTATACGCGCCTTGACTAAAGAAGCGCAGGAAAGAGAACGAGAAGATATTTCTCTTGAGATGCATGATTTGCGTCAGCAGTTGAAAGAAAATAAGAAATTGATAAAAGAGGCAAGAGAGAAAGAACTTGAACTTCTTAGGCAGAAAAGATTATTTGATGAAAAACTCGAAAACCTGGAATTGGAAATTGAGCGCAAAATCGATCAAGAACGTGAGGGAATTGCCAAAGAAGTCAAATTAAAATTAGAAGATGATTATAAATTTAGACTTGAAGAAAAAGACCATAAACTCAAGCAGGTGATAGCTGAATTAGAAGCGGCACAGCGTAAAGCGGAGCAAAGCTCACAACAATTAACGGGTGAGATTGCTGAAGTAAACCTTGAAGAAATGTTGGCAAAGGCTTTTCCTACTGATGGTTTTGAACCTGTCAAGAAAGGCGTTAGTGGCGCTGATATTCTCCATTTAGTTCAAACTTTAGATGGCGAGTCCTGTGGGACAATCATTTGGGAATCAAAGAACACAATCCATTGGAACAACCAATGGTTATCAAAACTGAAGGTAGATCAACTTGCTGCAAAGGCAGAATTGGCTGTTTTAGTCTCGAAAACCTGGAATTGGAAATTGAGCGCAAAATCGATCAAGAACGTGAGGGAA
>JACUUU010000271.1 GCA_014859065.1 Anaerolineales bacterium | reverse complement strand
GTGGGATTGTCGCTTTTTTTTGGTTTCTGGCCAATCGCTTTAATCACAATGAACTATCTTTATTTCAATTACGGCCAAGAGTTTGCGGAAGGGCTATATCCATTGGATGCCTATTTCGAAACTTTGCTCAGTTTGGGTATACCAGCCAGTATTGTGGTTCTCGTCTTGGTTATTTTAACTATGATCATCATCCATTTCATCAGCAAAAAGAAAACTGAGAAAAAGTTCGAGAGCGAAAAACCAAGCTGGGATCGAGCTATGACGCACTGGAACCTGACCTACTATTGCCACCGAGATGGGGTTGTCTTTGCATCTGAAACCGATAAAGTTTTTGCTGTGCAAGATATCTACACATTCCTATATTCTGACTGGTAATAAATTATGGGCGCCTCTCTTTCTCGTAGAGACTTCTTAAAACTAAGTGGATTACCACTTACTACGTTAGCTTTCAACCACCTAGGTCTAAACTATCTCAACCAAGAAATTGAAAAGCCATTGGGAATCGGTCGCGTGGCAACTAATGCTATCAGGTTGTACAAAAGACCATCATTCCAAAGCGACCCTATTCGCTGGATCCAGCGGAACACATTACTCATTTTACAGTATGAGCTTTTTTCCCGTTATGGACCTTCATACAACCCTCGTTGGTATCGGATCAATGATGGTTTCGTTCACAGCGGTCATATACAGCGAATTGATAACTGGCAATATAACGAACCACTCAAAGAACTACCTTATGAAAAGATGCTGGCTGAAATCACAGTGCCATTTGTGAGGTCATTGAGGTATCGACAATCTACTGGTTGGAGACCTCTATATTTTCTGAATTATGGATCAGTGTACTGGATAACTCATCTGGATGAAGGGCCTGACAGGAGACCTTGGTATGGGATCACTGATGACCGGTTGAGAATCGTCTATCACGTTCCCGCAACACATATGCGACCTATCTATCCTGAAGAACTAACCCCAATCTCAACAGATGTTCCACCTTCAGACAAGCACATAGAATTATCAATTGCAAACCAAACCATGCAGGCATTCGAAGGAGAAAGGCAGGTCTTCTATACATCAATCTCTACAGGACGCCTACAAAGGGGTGAACCTCCAAATGGAATCCCTACCGATACGCCTATTGGTAGATTCCGTATATCTGTAAAAACACCTTCACGGCATATGGGGGATGGTGAGATAACCAGCAATATTGATGCATATGAGCTTCCCGGAGTTCCTTGGGTAGGTTTCTTCCATCATCTAGGGATCGGATTTCACGGCACTTACTGGCATGATAATTTTGGCTTACGCATGAGCGCTGGTTGTATCAATCTGCGTACCGAAGAAGCCTTGTGGCTTTATCGCTGGACTACACCAGAAGTACCCTATGGGGAATGGTTCACTACTGGACGGGGAACCACAGTAATCGTTTCATAGGGAATGATCCCTGGAAAAAATTATTCAAAAGATGTTATCAAATAAACATTTAACTAAAAACGCCACAATAATACACAAGAATTTAGAGTTTCAATGCAGAATGAAAAACTGTATCAAATTATCACTAACAATCCTTTGGGCTTATTTGCTCACCTCTTGTGCCCAAACTCAACAGATTCAAATAAAAGAACCCTGGGCGAGGCCAGGATTAGCTGGTGGGAACAGTGCAGTCTATTTTGTTATCGATAATCCCACTACTCAAGACGACACACTAATTAGCGCTTCGTCAGATGCCGCTTTGCATGTGGAAATCCATCTAAGCACTCACGACGAACATGGCACAGCTATGATGAAACCTCAGGAATCTGTCGATATACCAGCCAACAGTACGGTGGAATTCGCTCCTGGTGGCTTACATGTAATGCTTATTAGCTTGGTTGACGACCTTCTATTAGGTGATGAAGTTAATTTAACCCTTTCCTTTGAAAAAAATGGCGAAATTAACGTGGAAGTAATAATTGAAAATCGATAACCTCACCTTTTCGTTTCGTGGTGAAAGATAACTAAATTAAAACATCCAGAACCAGAGCAGCAAAGAGAAATGCCAGGTACATGCTTGAATGACGATACATGCGCCAGGCAACCTTATTCCCACTTTCTTTCCAGACTTTCCAAGCGCTGAATATTAACCCACCACCTAAAACCAGTGCTAGGATAAAATATAACCCTCCACCAAGGCCAAAAAATGGTAGGAGGAGTGTAAGCCCAACTAGGTAGAGGGTGTAGAGGAAAATTTGCCATCGCGTTTCAGCTTCACCTCGAACCACTGGAAGCATAGGAACACCTGCACGTGCATAATCTTTTCTTCGCACAAGTGCCAATGCCCAAAAATGAGGTGGTGTCCATAAAAAAATAACTGCGAACAAGAAAATGGAGGGGACATTCAAACTACCGGTTACTGCTGCCCAACCTACTAAAGGTGGAATAGCACCGGCACCTCCACCAATGACGATATTCTGGACTGTTGTTTTTTTCAAGATCATGCTATACAGAACCACATAATAAAACATACCAGCCAAGGTGAGAAATGCTGCCAGCAGATTTACGAACGCAACCATGATGTAAAATGAAGCTAAGCATAAAGCAACTCCAAATGCTAACCCTTCCCCAGGTGTCAGTCTTCCGGAAGGAATTGGTCGTCGGCTCGTTCGTTGCATTCTCTCATCATCGAATCGATCAATATATTGGTTAATTGCGCCGGATCCACCGGCTGCCATAGCACCTGCCAGAAGTGTCCAGAAAAGTACATCAAACGAGGGCAAATTCTTACCACCTAGCACCATCCCAGCATAAGTTGTAACCAGCAATAATGAAACAACTACAGGTTTAGTTAACATCAGAAAATCTCTAAGCAATCCTTGCCTGTTATGCCCATGCTGGTATTCAGATCGGCTTAGGCCATTATTGTGACTTACAAATCTCGAACTTACAGTCAGGATCACCAATAAGGAGAAAATTGAAATCGCTGTTGCTATATGTAAACCTTGAAGGTACGGTGGAAATTCACGGTAGAATTCGAATATGCCCATGAAAATCTGCATGAGCAGTAATGTGCCAGCTGCTGTGCTTGTTACAATAATCACCTTCTGGTTTTGGTGAAAAAACCATGCACGCACAACAAGTACTGCCATCAAGACTACCGAAAGTCCGGTGACAAACCGATGAAAAAGATTTACCCACCCATCTAAATCTAAAGGTAGATTTAAACCTTCACACAAAGGCCATCCTCTACAAGAATTTGATATCCCAGAAGTTGAAACCACTATCCCGCTGATTATCAATAGCGACACTGCTATCAATGTAGCCATCGAGATCCAGGTATATGAACTCGTTTGCTTCATCCAGTGAATAGGGAAACCTGTTTGATGTACACTGGTTATGAATACTGTGGCAACCAACAATAAGGTCATAATTGTCAACGACAATGTCAAATGAAAAGCAGAAAGCAATCTCAAATTCTCACTTGCAACGAATCCGATCAGTAAGGTTGAATCAGCTCCAGAGATTTGAAATCCCAAATACAACCCTAACAGTACCTGAAAAATAAATAGAAATATTGCAATGATCAAGAGCTTGACAATATGTCTATTACTCGACCACTTCCATGCAACAAAAGCGCTGACTAAGATAAAAAAACCACTTAATAAGGTGAAAATCCGATGTAGAAAAGGAACAACAATCTTCTGGGTAGCGTCGAAAGGCCAACCTTCGAGGCAGGTAATCAAATCCGGGCATGCAGCAGCAGATCCAGTTACCCTAATAACAACCCCGAGAATAATTGCGATAAAAGTGAAGGTCGATGCAGCGATCAAGGAATTGACTACTATTGTATGGTTTGAAAATTTTGGCAAGGCATATTTGAATAACATTTGAACTAATTCTTAGCCTCCACTTTTATCATTTCTGCATTGTGTGTTGATTTTGATTTAGCAATTTCCCTGGAGAGATAAATTGGGTATCCGAATCCTAGAATGGTTGCAAATGTAAACCACTGAATTGCATAACCAAAATGGGAACCCTCAGTCAAATCAATATCAGGCAAACTGCGGTAAGGCAGCGAAATCCAATTGTGGTCAGGTGCTTGTTGAATATATACTGGTAATATCAAGTAAGGCATTTGCCTTTCTATACTTTCAAGATTTGCCAGATTCCATGCGGTTATTGGCTGCGAATCAGAAGTTGGAACAGGGTCCGAAATACGACCAATTTCTGACTGTGTTTGTGAGTTACGAATAATTCCTGTCACCTCAACCAAACCTGGCTCATTAAATTTTGACCAATCACCTGTGGTAAAGTCCTCCATTGGTATCCACCCACGATTTACAAGAACTGTATAATCCGTGCCTTCAACCTTGAGTGGAGTCAGTAGATGGACACCCAGTATGTTATTCCAAACCTGGTTCCGTAATGCAACTTGATGGGTGTGATCATATTCACCCATCACAGTGATCGATCGATATTCCATATCCGTCAGATCGTCTGGGTTAGTTATGTTTTCTAAAGTGACAGGTTGACGACCCAATTGAGTTTCTACCCGAAGGTTGAATTCCCTTCTTTGCTCTAATCTATCTAATTGCCAGATACCAAGCCGTATCAAAACACCCACACCAACTAGAACAAGAAGTGTTGTTTTCCACCAGGGGTGACTGAATAAATATTTTAGTTTCACCGCGCCCTTTACTCTTAGCTTTTGCTTATTTCTTCATCTGGATTCTAGTGATCATTCTGGCTTAAGCGGCCAGACCAGAATTGAATAAATAAAAATAAAGATAGCTGTCGCTGGAGAAGCAACGGCCAGCGCAGTTATTCTAGTTGACCAAGTAGTAGGTTGACGAACATCAATACCTAAATACTTTGTGTTTTGAAAAGAGCATGCATACCTGAATTTCCTGGGCTGCTCTAATACAAGACTGGCACTTGAGCCAGCTGGCACCCATAATGGGCCTAATTCATGATCGACCCGATCTTCATTTCTAACCAACAATGTATCTCCAACAACAAAAACCATCTCATCTGGTATGGATGGAACAGGATCTCCAGCTGCTA
>JACUUU010000270.1 GCA_014859065.1 Anaerolineales bacterium | reverse complement strand
ATCATAATCTCTGCTGGATTTTGATTACCGCTTAGGTCTCCACTCCAGTCTGAAAACACCCAGCCAGGCTCTGCAACTGCTGTGATTGTGACATTGCTTCCATGGAGATACAATTCCTGGTCAGGTTCTAGGGCTACCGATCCTTGACCGATTGAACTAACCGTCAGCGTGTACCAGACTGGATCAATACCGGGATCTTTAAATGTGGCGGTGATAGATTTATCCTGATCCATTGTAACCGTAACTGGATTTTCAAATTCGGTTAAATCACCACTCCATGCATAGAATATCATGTCTGGTTCGGGGTTTGCTGTCAATGTAACCATCTGACCAAATTGGTACGGGTCGGATGGTGATTTTTCAACTGATCCATTTCCATCTACGATAATCTCAAGGCTAACCGGCTCACAATATCCTTTGTTCTCGAGACCTTTCTCATAATGATACCGAATCTCATCTAAAGACAAAGCCTTTCCATAAACAGCGATCTCATCCAACGACCCTGTAAAATGATAATAGGGTGGAGGGTTATGGAAACCAATACTCAGCACTTGATCGCTAAACCAATTCCCCAGAAAGGCTATATCTGCGGATGCTGCCAGTTCTCCATCGACGTAAAGTTTAATGACGTCATTATTACCATCATGTTCTGCCACAACATGATGCCACTCCCCATCATTTAATGCCAGCCCACCTGAGATTTCGCTTCCAACCCCTTTTGAGTCCCTTATTCCAAATACAGCCGTGTACGATCCAGGATAATGTCCAACCCACCAGGCGGGAGTGCCGGCATGTCTACCGATGAAAACCCTAACATCCTCGGAAGTCTCTTCTGCTGGAATGTTCACCCACAATTCAATTGAAAATTCACTGCTGCCATCCCAATTAAAATCAGTGCTGGACGGTACATATATCTCCTGGCTTCCCAGAAAACGTTGGCCGCCATTTACGTTACCCTCTTCCGGAAGTGGGCATTTATCACCTGTGCAAACACCATCATTCGAACCAACGTGATCTTCGAATATGGTTCCTTCGGTCTCATCCAATTTCCAATATGAGATCATGTTATCTGAGCATGCGGTGGAAGAGACATTTCCCTGATAATCAGCATTCACCCCTGTGGACGAGCTGGCAGCCAAACAAAATGATAAAGCAATTGTGAGCAAGGTCGTCCATAATATCTTTCTTGTAGGTTGGAGTTCTAACATCTGTATGCAACCTCCGTTTGGGCATAGGTGCGTTTCTGTAGAAGTTCTTAGTTGATTCTACAATCTTTGATCTGGTCAATTTAGCTGCAATAAAAGCCTGAGGTACGAGGAATGAAGCACTCGCCAACAAGTGCTTAAAGACCAATCGATCAATCAGCGGTATTGAATAAACCGCTTAAATTTATCCATTCATATAGATAAACGCCAGTTTGCTTGATTTGTTACAAATGCGAGATTTTCTTCCCAGCAAGAATACTGATGAGAGTGAAAACAAATTAACCTTTCGGAAAGCTATGCTCAAAACGATCTGGGCGGCTTGCAAAGATCACGTTAACCGCAGCCATGATGCGCTTTATACTATTATTGAAGGTGAGCTCCTTAGTCGTCAGACGGTAGGCATTCTCCACAATCTGTTCCCTCTCAGCCGGGTTTTTGAGATAATAAAGCACCGCTCTGGCCAAATCGTCTGGTTTGGCTTCTATATAATGGATACCAACCTGGTAAGAAGGGCAGTGAGGCAGCATTTTTTCGGAGACGACCAGCGAACGGTTGGGGGCTGCCAAGGAAAATCGGGAGAAATTGTCATCGTACCAGGTGCGGGTGATATTGAGGGTGATTTTTGCCCGGTTAAGGTATTCGGTCCGTTCGTCGCCAAAGATAAAGGGGTTCTCGACATTATCGGCGACATGGATCTCGATTCCGTGGGTCTTCAGTTCAGCCCGCACACGATCGAGCAAATGGCTGCGCCGTCTTGTTCCGCGCTTGCCCATCCAAAGCACATCAATGTCCCTCTCCATCTCCAAGTCAGAGTACCACCTGGGCGTAGAGCCCCAGGGTGCATAAACGGTGGGCAAGCCGTGTTCATTGTGAATACCAGCATAAACGGCAGACGAATCTGAGAAGACATTGAGGATTCCCTGGGAATAAGCTGCATAATAATCGCCAATGAACCTGAAGCGCTGCATGGAAAAATCGATTTTGCTCAGGGATGAAATTTTGGCTAACGGCTGAAAACGACCGTTCCCGTGAGGCTGGATTAACCTCTCCAGCC
The DNA here is from genome assembly GCA_014859065.1 of Anaerolineales bacterium. GTDB lineage: Bacteria > Chloroflexota > Anaerolineae > Anaerolineales > UBA4823 > Kmv39. The sequence goes on along the minus strand of JACUUU010000270.1, from coordinate 2,779 downwards.
TAGAACGGCCGGCAGCCACAGCCCTGGTAATTTGCCAGGGAATGCGCAAATCCGGCAGCCCTTCAGTGTTCCAATGTACCAACAGCGGGCGGGTGCCTGGAGGTAAACTTGCCAGGTAGTTGACGATGGGCATAAACTTCCCAAAAGGAGCATAGGTAAAGACGAGGTCCACCCCTTTAGGTACAGGCTCTTTTGGAGAGAAAATGACGGGCGAGTGTCCCAACCCGGATAGTTCGTCGGTAACTACGTTGGCAAGGTCATCCCCCTGGTACCATTGAAGGACCGCAATGCGGTATTGTCTGTTGGGAAAATTATTCATGAGGGAAACCTTGCTTCCTTGAAGGAAGAGATTATCTGGCAATGTAGAATAATTCTAGTCATTGGCTACGTTGGCGATATAGATTTGGATCAATTATTTCAAGCATTTGTTCAAAATCCAGTTCTTTGCTTAGAAACTGGTTAACCTGATCTATTACCGGAAAGGGGTTAACAAGCAATTTGTTATAGTCGACATCTAAGCGCAGGATGTTTGATCTCGCACTCAACCATTCTTCTACTTTTCGTATATGCTTCTCAAAGACCTGGCTCATCTGCTCATCGGTTATATTGTCTGGGTCAGTACCTCTGTGCAAGAGCATCTTCCGTTGTGAAGCCAGGATTTCAGTCATCTTGCGCCGCATAAACAGAATGCGGTACTCAAATATATCTGGCAGGTAAGGTAATAGAGTTGCGATAATTTTTACGACCTTACCCTGTGCATCTGCCAACCACTCAATATCTCCTTTATCAAGTTGCTTGACGCGCTCGAATTCGTAATAACCTTTGGGGTTATCCTTGTCAGGCTTGCGGATGTTGTCGATGAGAAGTTCCATACCACCCGCTTCTAACATCTTCATCATTAATGATGTGCCCGAACGTGGCAGACCTGAAACCACTGTTATGCTGTTGAAAACATCCTGTTGGAATGGCTTAAGTTTGAGAAAAGGAATTCGTAACGGCATTAGCTTGTAAAACACCTTTCCTGAAATTATCTCGTGATTAATTGTCCGAGTACAACCTAGTAGATCTCTTGATTTTTTGAAAAAGTCTAAAGTTTTAGGATTGCATCAGCAAAATCAGTGACTTCATACAACCCGATTTTGAGTGCACTTTTCTATGACCAGCAATCCCCCCAGGAACATCCACCCCAACAGGCTGGCGCGCATACCAATCAGCCCTATATTGTAGACGAATGGCAAAACCCAATCGCCCAAGTAACCAGCTACCAGCATGCCCGCCAGGCCGCCCAGAGCGCCGTAAACGTATGCCGTCGCAAAACCCCCACTCACCTGCGTGCGCAACCTCCAGCCCAGACGTCCGACCTCGGCCACGAACCAGAAAAAGCAGCCCAGCCCGATCAAACCGGTCTGGGCGATCAGGTCGATATACTGGCTGTGGGAATTGAAGGGCACATAGTATCCCCAGATGGGAATGAGGGGGGTGTAGTGGTAATAATTCGACATGCCCAAACCCAACAAGGGGTTGGCGCGTGCCAGTTCCAGCACAATTCTATAGGCTTCTGCCCGAGAATCGATGGAATACTGATCAGCAGCCACCAGGTCAGCGGCCAAACCCGGGTCGAAAATAAATTTACCAGCAACACTAACCAGGGTGATCACCAAACCTAATCGCCATGAACGCAGCCAGATGATAGCTATCACAGCCACCAGACCAGGTGCCCAACCGGAAGCCCAATCGCGACCTTGAAAAAAACCTACATAAAGGGTGGCAAAGACCAGACCGATCAATGCTAGGCGCCAAAAAGGCTTTAAGTCTTTGTTGATAAAAGCCTGGCTGAATGCCAGGGCGACCATCCAAATCCAGAACAGACTACCATGAGCACCGTATTGGAAAAAACGCGTAGTTCCTAAAGCTGGGATTAATCTACCAGCGATATAGACCGCCCCTAAACCCAGGAAAACCCAGGTGATTGCCTGCAACCAACGCAGGTCATCCACCTGGTGGGTAACCAGCAGGAAGACCAGGGCAGAGAGGATAAAGACCGCCAGGCCGCCGATTTGGGCGGGCAGCGAGGCCGGCTGAGCTAAAGGCACCAGGGGCAGCAAGCCGACACCAAAAGCTATTATTGCGACCAGGACGAATACAACGATCGCCACAACCGGCCGGGAATACACAAAGGTGATGCGCTTCTGGCGCACAAGCATATCCAGCAGCCACAAGCCGCCTAGAAAACCCACCAGCAAGACCGATATGTTAACGCTCACAGCTGTACCAGTGCCGATGCTGAAAGGGACATACAGGCTGGCAGCGACCAAAGCCACCAGACCAAGGGGTGGCCATTTCAGCAAGATCACAGCAACCGCAGCTCCTAAATAGAGCAGCAAGATGTAAGTAAGCATACGGTTGCCCATGGCGATGCGGGGAGCTAAATAAACACTGGTCAGGAGGATCGTTACCAGGGCAGACAGCCGCAATAATACCCCCCTATGTTGATGCCACAACCCAGCCAAGGAAATGAACAGCGCGTTTATTAAATGCAGCCTGCGGAAATTGATAGACCAGCCAGTCATTTGTCGAAACCGGCGATCCCCCAGATAACTTGGCGGATCAATGAGCGCCCCTGATATTCCCATTTGCGAAACTTTGCCCGGGCTGACGCTTTTGCTCTGTCTGGCGCGAGCTGCGGGGACTTCACCCACGCTCGCAGTGGGCTGGTTGTCGTGTAGAATGACAAATCATGCATGGCATAATCCCTTGCCAGCTGCCCCATGGAGCGCCA
>JACUUU010000269.1 GCA_014859065.1 Anaerolineales bacterium | reverse complement strand
GCCGTTTTACTGAAGCAACCCTCTTCTGATAATAGAAAGGCGAAGGGCCTCTCGAACTATGATCTGGTAAAGCCACAGCAGGAATATCAAGCACTCTCGCGTGTCGCCCTGAGCCGTTTTATGTCATCCATCCAGATTTATTGACGCAAAGGCGAAGGGCCTCTATAACGATGATCTGGTAAAGCCACAGCAGGAATATCAGTTTACCCAACAAGCTGCTGAGGTAACCATCGCCACAGAGGTCCTTCGTCGCAAAAGGCGCTCCTCAGGACGACACTCAGAGCGGTTGAGGCAGGCGAAGGGCTTCTAGAACGATGATCTGATTGAGACCTGGCAGGTATATCAATTTACCCGCCATGGTGCAGCTACCACCACCGCTTTAGAGGTCCTTCCTGCCAACGAAAACCGTTGGCAGACCTTCAGGACGTCATCCAGGGGGTCTTATGCTATGGATACAAACCTGACCTGCAATTTGTTCGTTTACATTATTGATAGGTGTTGTTTTCTTGACAAAGATTAATTCGGCCTTATAATCTTAACTGTAAGATCATAATTAAATAATCTCTTGCCATTCAAAACTTTTTTTACTGACGCGACGATGTCTGGACTGAATCCTGGATACCAGGTCTGGGCAGAGCGATTGGCGAAACCAACCGTCTCGATAAATTACGGTTGGTTTTTTTTATCTGAAACGCATCCAGTCTACATCCAGGTTGAACGGGCGTATCACCCATTAATTTACAAGGAGGAAACCGGGCAAACCACCAGAATTACAATTAAGATATCGAATTAAGTCTCGTTACCGTAAAGTACCAGGTGTACTGGAAAGTTTAATATCCGCAGATTCCCACCTGACCGAAAGCCTGTCCCGTGATTGACCCTGGGAATGCCCCTCATGGGCCGCCCCCCCAACCAGACGGATCACGAACCTGGAGAACAGACACGGGCTATTCTAATTGGAGAATTTACATGAAAAGAACAACGATTTTTACAACCCTGGTTTCCCTGTTAACCATTGCCCTGATTCTTATGGGATCAGGTGCTTTGGCTAAGGATTACATTGGCAATTCTGGTAATACGCAGACCGAGGTAGACACAGATGCCAAATCCAGTGAGGGTATCCAATCCCTCAGAGGCTCGTTCGTTGAGTTTGACGATTCTGTGGGCAGCGATACGTGTAATATCACCGGTGTACCCCAAGCCTCCTGTCTGCAGGCAACTCCGTTGACTACCTGGATGGATAACTTCGACAGCTATGCCACTGGCAGCCAACTTCACGGACAGGGCGGCTGGAAGGGCTGGTTCAACGATCCATCGGCTGGCGCATTGACGAGCGATGCTCAGGCTAACAGTGCGCCGAACTCAGCTGCGATCCTGGGTGCTTCAGACCTGGTGCACGAGTACGACGGTTACACCAGCGGCGCCTGGGTCTACAAAGCCATGCAGTTTGTGCCGAATGACTTCGTTGGCCAATCGTACTTCATCCTACTTAACAGCTACGACGATGCCGGTTCCAATTTAAATTGGTCTGTCCAGGTCTTGTTTAACGGAGACACCAATCAGGTGTCAAACACTGGTGTTTCCGGCGGCACGCTACCGCTGATCCGTGGGAATTGGGTCGAGCTGCGCGTCGAGATTGATCTCGACGCTGACACGCAAGCCTTCTACTACAACAACCAGCTTCTCTACATGGGCACCTGGACAAGCGAGGTCAGTGGTGGCGGCGTGCTTAACATCGGCGCGGTGGATTTGTACGCCAACGGGGCTTCGGTCGTCTACTATGACGACATGAGCCTGGCCTTTATGTCCCCGATCGTTGACGCCTGGAAAGAGGCGCCGGACTTTGCCGAGCCAGGCGAGGTCATCCCCTATACCATCACCATCGAAGCTACCATGCTGATGGACGGCATGTACATGGTTGATCCGCTGCCCGAGGGCGTGGAGTTTGCCGGCAACCTGACCTGGACGGATGGCGAAGCCTGGTATGACGAAGATGACAACACTGTTTATTGGGAGTACTACGAACCTGAGGCAGTTGGAGAACCAACAATCCCAGTTGTTTATGATCCTGCTACAATAGATGATCTGGTTGCCGACGTGGAGCTACCCCCGATGACCGCTGCAACCACGGACGGTCCGTTTGAGCGCTTGCTGATCACTGGCCTGAGTGGCACGCTGTGGGATAATGGTGATTTCGACGGCAACAGTGGCCTGAGTTCAGAACTGGGCACCTCGGTACCTGATGCTCGCACCGCTGACGACTTTCTCCTGGAGGATTTGTGCCCGCTATACGACATCAACATGATACGAACCCAAATGCTCCAAAACTCCAACCCGTGGGACGCCATCGTGGAAATCTATGCTGATTCGGGAGGCGCTGGCCCTGCATCACTCCTCGCTACCTTCCCGATGACCTCCTGGGAGCTCCGGGGTAGCGCCTTTGGTTACCCATGGTACGAATACACATTTGACACCTCCGGCATGCAGTTGCCAGCGGGCAAGTACTGGGTGTCATCCATAGGCCTGGGAGACGGATCGTTGGGCGACCGCGCCTTCTTCGGGACGTCTGGCAACGGCTTTGTCCAACTCCAGGAGGGCTACTTCAAAAGCGACTATTTCGGCTTCCCGAACTGGACGCCCGGCATAGATGTCTTTGGTAACTACACGGATTATGCTTTCAACATCGACGGTGGTTGCGCTGAACCTGTTCTGATTGAGGTTTCCTTTGACGTGACCGTGACAGGCTTACATGGCGACCACATCGTCAATGAGGGTTGGGCTGGCATTGTCGAAGGTCCTGAGCAGTACTTTGAAGCGGTCACCGAGGTAGTCGGCACACCTGGAATTAATGTCGACCCGCTGGAGTTGTCGGCTGAAGTAGTTATCGATACCACTGCTATGCAGACTTTGAACGTATGCAATGTTGGCACTGCTCCTCTGGAATGGGACCTCATCATAGGTGCCGACCCAATCATGATGTCCGTCTTAATCATCCAGGACCAATACCCGTGGGGTTTCTCATCCATCCAGGATATTTTGACCACAAAAGGTATTGATTACGACCAAATCGATTCGTTGCAGATCCCAGCGGTTGACCTTTCACCTTACGTTCTGGTTATTGTCCCCAGCGATCAGCCATCCGCCTTTTATACCACCTGGAATGACAACCTGGCAAAGTTTGAGGATTATGTGGAAAACGGAGGGGCGCTGTGGCTATCTACAGCTACCTCTTCTGAAACAGACCCGGAACCCTTGTTACCCGGTGGCGTGATCAAATCATTGGACCTGGATGAGTATAACGAGATCCTCGAACCCACCCATCCCTGGGTAGCCGGTGTGCCCGATCCGATGTATGGCACCTTTGCCAGTCACGACAGTTTTACGAACCTCTACCCTGGATCGGTGGTGGTAGCGCAGGCGCAGACAAGTCACAACCCAACCCTGGTTGATTACAGTCTAGGCGATGGTCGCATTTTGATAACCGGACAAACGTTGGAATTCGCCTGGGCTTATGATTGGGATGGCGCTCCGATCCTACAAAATTCGCTGATAGACATGTATTATTGGGCGGTTGCTTCCGATATACCCTGGCTGAGCGAAGACGCCAACACAGGCGAGCTGCTGCCGGGTGAGTGCCAGGAGGTAAAAATGACCTTTGACACCACTGGCATGGATCTGGGCGACTATTCTGCCAACCTGCTCATCTTCAGCAATGATCCATTGAATCCAATAAAAGTGGTTCCGGTCGAGTTAATGGTCGTAGAACCGGAGGAGTTCTTTATCTACCTGCCGGTAGCCTTGAAGAATTAAAGGTTCTGTGTCATTGCTTTGTACCTCGGTAGAGACGCAGCATGCTGCGTCTCTACATTCTTCCCTGAAAAAAAACACCCCACGTCGCCGCTCACATAATACCTTCTGGGAAGACCCCAAATCACCTGCTTAAATCATCGTCTGGTAGAACCACAGTATTCCCTCCTTATTCTGTCAGTTATGGAAACCTGACCTACAGATCTTACCGGCAGCCCGTCTACGTAGGGCGGGTTTCCATACCCGCCGTGTCTTCCTCGGAAAAAGTCCACGCAGGTGGACTTTGTGCACTTCGTTTTAGCGATCTAAATCGCCAGCGACTTCAGTCGCCAAAATCAACCTTCCAGGAAGTCTCTCTAGAGCCATCGTCACTTAAAACCATCGCAGGATGACCAATTTCCTGCCAAATCTCGATAATCAGCAACAATCTAGAGGTCCTTCAGTGCCTGCCAACAAAAACCGTTGGCAGACCTTCAGGACGACATGGCGGGGTGTCAAATACCTGTCTGGATAAGATGTTATTCCCGCCTTGTTCTGTCAGATATGGGAACCTGACCTATAACCCGGCGATTAACGATACTTTGGCACCACCACCCGCACTGCTGCCGGAACAACTTGCACCTCAACTGGGGTAGTCCCCACGATCTCACCATCCGCTTGAATTGGCAATGGACGGCTGACACGCACCTTAATTTTCTTAACCGCCCCGACGCAATCGATCTCATCTCGCCGCCGGCCTGTAACCAGCTGGGCTGCCACTCGCAGGTAATCCCAGGCTGTGCGTGCTTTGACGATGCAGACCTGTACCACGCCATCATCGGGACGCACATTAGAACCCAGGTTGAAAGGCTTTATCCCCAACACTCGGCTGTTGCTGATATAAATCTCTGAAGCTGTCACCTGCCTGGTTTCCCCATCGATCTCTACCTCGAAGCGGTTCAAGCCCACTCCCCCGAGCTGCTTCAACCCATTCCATACATAAGCCAATAAACCAAAACGGCGTTTTTGTTCGCGGCCGGTCTCTTGCATGGTCAGCGAGGTAAGCCCAATGCCCACTCCCAACACGGATAACATCCCTTTAACCCACATGCCGTCAATATCGCGCTGGTCATGCTCATCCACCAGCAGCTGCACAGCTTCTTCAAGATACAAGGGGATACCCAGTTCCCTGGCTAAGGCATTTCCGGTGCCGATCGGCAGGATCGCCATTGGTACCTGGCTGTTTACCAGCCCGGCTGCCACTCCAGAGACGGTTCCATCGCCGCCAGC
>JACUUU010000014.1 GCA_014859065.1 Anaerolineales bacterium | reverse complement strand
CAAATCCTCATCGCTTGGTAAAGGAAGTTGGTCAGCTGCAAAAATTTCACCTCGCTGATTCGGACACCAGCGTGATGGTTCTGTCCCAGAGACTGAACAAATTACACGTTCGATAATCCCCGATGGACGGGCAAAAGGTGAAGGATTACCAGCAGTTAAATGGGCGACAGCGTAATTCATGAATTCCGCCCAAATCGGACCTGCTCCAGCTACCCCTGTGATATTTTGCATGGGAGTGTAATCGGCGTTCCCTAACCAAACACCAACGCTAATATCAGGCGTATATCCCATCGTCCAATTATCTCGGAAATCATTGGTCGTTCCAGTTTTTGCTGCTGCCGGGAAAGGTAAATTGAGGACTGAATTTGCTCCAAACATTGGTGTGCGTGCCTGGTTATCGGATAGAATCGATGAGATCAAGAAAGCGTGCTCGGCGCGGATAACTATATCCCCAGCCGGAGGATTATATCGATAGACCTCATTTCCATTATGGTCTACGATCCGCGTAATGGCAACTGGAGGTAACATGCGACCACCATTTGCATACACAGCGAAAGCACCGGTGAATTCCAGCAGGGAAACCTCACCTCCACCCAATGTTAGTGATAAGCCATAATCGTCCCGTGTAAATGTCGTAATCCCCAATCTTTGGGCGAATGCAATTAAGCCTTCCTCGCGGCGAGTTTCAGGATCATCGTAAATTCCAACGAAATCCAAAGCCTTGACAGCCGGGATGTTATAAGAATTTGCCAGGGCATCTCGCACTGTGACAGGTCCGTGGAAGCGATTGTTGAAATTGGTAGGTTTATACGGAGGTCGCGGGTCATCCGCTCTGCCTGATGGAGGAAATTCTGATGGCACATCCCAAATAAGGGTTGCAGGAGTCCACCCCATTTCAAATGCTGCGGTGTATGTAAGTGGTTTGATCGCCGAACCAGGTTGTCGAGGACTGATCGCCATATTCACTTGTCCATCGATCGCAGGGTTATAAAAGTCAGCTGATCCGACCATCGCCAGAATCTCTCCAGTATTTGGCTGGATAGCTACCAAAGCCCCATTATGGGCGTTGTTCTCTTCCAGTAACGCTACGTTCTCAGCAACAATCCGTTGTGCAGCTTGTTGCAGATCTGGATCGATTGTAGTATGGACTGTAAATCCTGAGCGGTAAATCGTTTGTGGATCGTACTGTTCCTCCAGCAGCGAACGGATGTACGTTACCCAATGTGGGTAACGCATTTCTATCCTTGGGGATGCAAACTCTGTGTTTTCCAGCTCACTGGACGAAGCTGCTACAGCCAATGCATCGACACACACCCGTTGAGGAGTGTTGCTCACGTAAATACACCCCTGTTCCTGGCTGGCACGATACATGAGGAACAAAGCCTGTTCAGCCCGTCTTAAGGTAACATCGCGGTTAGTGTATATATCATATACGGAAGGCGCCTGAGTCAAACCTGCAAGAAAAGCCGCTTGTGCCAGGGTAAGTTTATCTGCTGAAGTGCTAAAGTATGTTAGAGATGCAGCTTCAACCCCATAGGCAAGGTTGCCATAATAGAACTCGTTTAGATAGAGTTCCAGTATCTCATCTTTTGTATATCGACGAGTGATCTCTTCCGCTAATATCGCTTCCCGCAATTTCCGCTCGTAAGTTCTCTGGCGCTCATCTGGAGTGAAAAGCAAAGCTCGAGCTAATTGCTGGGTGATTGTCGAAGCGCCTGATACCGTCTCTCCACTCTGATAATTTTGCCAGAATGCACGCACAATGGCAGTTGCATCGAATCCTGGGTGGCTGTAAAAATCTTTATCCTCGACTGCTACTGTGGCAGCTACCAGGTAGGGAGAGATCCTCTCCAAAGGTACATACGAGCGCCTTCCTGCTGATGGATCGAGTATCTCATACAACACATTACCATCTCGATCCAATATTCTGGTGGTTTCAAATTGGGCTGCGCGGTCGCGCAAATCCTCAACGTTGGGAAGAGTTGCTGCAATACTGTAATATTGGTATAGTATGAATGAACCGGCACCAATAACTAAGATAACAACAAAAAACAGGCCGACAATTGCTAACCGTAATATACAACCCATGCCCTTGCTCCAATTGAACCTTTTCGCAGGAGCGGCATCTGTTGGTTGAATTCTAGAATGTGTAGTTCGGGATGTATGTGATGCTGAAGGTAAGCGAGTTGAACGATTACCATATGCGGCTGGTGTCACCCGAGTCGCATCTGCATCGATCTGATCCACCCTCCTGGGTAACACCATTCCACTTGCACTTCCCCTTCGACGGCGTATTGGTCTGGTATCATCTAATTTCTCAGGAGGTATCGTCGCTTCAGTATCTCTTGTGCTGGGTTTTGTGTCACCCAGCTTCTGCAGTGACATGTCCGATCGATCCTCTTCCAACTTATTCTCGTCGCTTTCCGTCGGTTCATCGCTTTCCAGATCAAGAGACAATTTCTCAGTACCTGAAGGCTCCCAGACAAATTCGTCCCTCGATTTTTGCGACTCAATAATTTCAGAGAAATCATCCACTGATTGGTGATCTTCTTCAGCAGTCTCTTGCGTTATATTGTCAGTCTGACCTGCTTCCTCATTGATATCCAACGAAACGTTTTCTTCAACGACTGGAACCTTTTTAACAAGGTTATCCTCATCTTCATTTTCTGACCAATTAGTTTTTTCCTTTAGATTTTGGAAGTCCTCCGTTTCTGAAGAACCCTCTAGACCCAAAATCACTGCCTTTTCGTCTTGCTGATCATCAATAATCAAACCATCCTCCCCGTCTTGACCGGGTTCGGTATTTGCAAGCTCATCTTCCATTTCAGTGTTTTCTTGCGCGGAAATACCAGAGGATTCCACTCCCATAGATTTTTCTTCAGATGGGATCTCGTTACCCTCTGAACTGTTAGCCTTTATATCTTCCGGGGAGACTATTTCCTTATCGCCTCGATTAGTTCCCAAAGATTGCTGATTATCTTTCATCTCGCTGTCGTGAGATTCTTTTTTTCGATCAGACATAACAATATATTAATCCATTATCTTGTGTTCATTAAATATGTCTTATTGAACAATTGTTAGTTTAACATATTATTTATAAATTTGCTTTTCCAGCAACCAATACTTTCCATTCACCCTTCATTACTGTATCATTCTCCTGATTAAGGACGTCCAATTCGATAAAAATGATCCCACCACCTAGGCGAGGTAAAGCTTTGGTTTGGGTAACAATTAATTCTACATGGATTGTATCGCCGATGTAAACCGGCTTGATAAATTTCAACTCAGAGATCTCTCGAAAAGCTATGATAGTTCCTTCCAACACGCCTGTTTGAACAGCAAGTCCTGAGGCGATTGACAGAACCAATAAACCATGAGCGACCCTTTCTTTGAATGGTGTGTCTTTACAATATTCAGCGTCGGTATGAATCTGATTGAAATCACCAGAAAGACCAGCGAATCTAACCACGTCGCTTTCAGTCACCGTCCTGCCTACGCTGGTAATCTTCTGACCAGCTTCAAACTCATCAAAATAAAGTCCTCGTGGGTATGTACGCAGTGAGCTCATGTCTCTTCTCTCCTGATTTTGATCTTTCTGACCCGTGAGTTGGATTAATTAAAGGTGCAAGGATCAGGCCTATTTCCGGTTGGAAACATTCGCACTAATTCTAGCACAAACAACTTTATGATGATAACTATTAGAAAAACTGTAACAATGATTTGACCTTTCGTCTAAGTGCCCGTACAATTGAGAAATGCGTGATTGGAATCTAAAAACAGGTGATCCGCGATCACTGATCCTGGCAGCTGACGCCCGTTTTTGCACACCTGATTATTACGACGATCAAATATGGGAGCTGAAATTAGGGGGAGGTGATCCTCCGGCTGTTTCCCTACAGACAACCTTTGGCCTGCGCGCACGCAATTTTCGTATTTTCCCCATATTTACCCAAGGGGAGGTCAGCCTCTCTAACCCAGAAGACTTTGCTGAACCACCACATATCCTCCGTTTTTATCCCAATTTCCTTACTATCCATTTCAATCCATTTGTTGAATTAGCAGCAGTGATGGAATTTTGGGCAGCTCAATCTCAAGCTGTTGCCGGGCGTATCCGCCTCAGCAATCGGGGGAGTAGTCCTCGCCAGGTCAAATTAGAGTTAGCTGGGCTCTTGATGGCAGCTGTGGGAGGAACGCCTATGGCACCATCTGAACTCCAGGCTGCCCCAGTCCTTTCTGGTCGCACCGCAGATTTGGCGCCCGTTTTATTCATGACCGGCGGGGCTTCTGCAACCAGTGGGTCATATCCCACCCTCACACTGCAGATGGATTTACTCCCCGGAGGTTTCCACCAGATTTCTTGGAGTCACGCAGCCCTCAAATCGGAAGTAGATTCTTTCAATCTTGCTCGCAGCATAGCAGCTCATAACTGGGACGCTGAATACGCCCGTATTGAAATGGCCAACCAGGGACAGGTTGAGGTTCATAGCGGAGACCTCGATTGGGACGCAGCTTTTGCGATCACCCAAAAAGTAGCCTACAGCCTCTTCACTGGTCCAACCGAGAACCTTCCCTTTCCTTCCTTCGTGCAAGTCCGTAATCCTGATCAAGGGTACTCGTTAGTCGGCGATGGCTCCGATTATGGTCCCATATGGAACGGGCAATCTGCCTTCGATGCTTATGCTCTCGCTAACCTTATCCTGCCTGCTTCTCCTGACCTTGCTCGAGGTTTGCTGTTGAATTTCCTGGCAACCCAGGATGAAGAAGGCGTTATCGATTGGAAACCAGGTTTAGGTGGTCAGAAAGGAAACCGGCAGGCAGCTCCATTGCTGGTAAACCTTGCCTGGTTGATATATAAATTTACCCAAGATCATGCATTTCTGGAGGAAGTTTTCCCTCAATTGTTGAAATTTATCCAGGCATGGTTTACCCCACAACGCGACCGTGATCAAGATGGCATACCTGAATGGGACAATCCAATACAAGCCGGTTTTGAGGATCATCCCCTCTTTTCTCGATGGTATTCTTGGTCTAAAGGAATTGATATCACCACTACCGAAAGCCCAGTTTTATGCGCACTTCTTTTCCGAGAAATCCAAAATTTGGTCCAGATGGCTCAGCTAATTGGTCGCTCCGACACAATCCCCGTTTTGGAGTCATTCTCCGATAACTTGCGTTCAGCAGTAGAGGCTTCTTGGAATCACGCCACTAACAGCTATCATTATTGGGATCGCGATACACACGCCACACCGTCTGGATTAAAGCTGGGAGAAAGACAAGGGTCCGGACAGATCATAATTAACCAAACCTTTGATAAACCCTTGCGTTTAGTGTTCCACTTGCACGTTCAACGCCATTCCACTCACCAGGCTCGCATTTTTATCCATGGTGTTGGTCCCTCCGGACAGCACCATATCGAGCAAATTGCTGCAGACCGTTTCCTCTGGTTCTTGGAATTGGGCACCAGCACCAGCGAGCGGACTTATATCTCTCTCGAATATATCGAAATTCATGGTTTATCAAATGATTCAACGGTGGCTGTATACAGCACAGCCTTAGATCATCTCGACCATACTTTACTGCTACCTCTCTGGGCTGGGATTCCATCCAAAGATCGTGCCCACATATTAGTCACCCAAACAATTTTCGATCCCGAGCGTTTTTGGCGGCCATTTGGATTACCAGCCTGCCAGAAAAATGATCTCGAGCAAGAAGAACAATTTTGCCAGGCAGTCCATATGACATGGATTAACTTGATCGGAGAAGGCTTAGTTTCCTATGGTTATCGCGATGAGGCTGCCCTCCTGGTAGATCACCTGATGCAGGCTGTAGTATCGGCTTTAAAAAAAGACGGTGGTTTCTACAGATATTATCACTCTGAAACCGGCAAAGGTTGGGGAGAAAGGGATGCAGTAGGTGGCTTGGCGCCTCTCTCTCTCTTTCTAAAAACATTAGGGGTTCGCATCTTATCAGCCACCCAAGTTGCATTGGAAGGTTATAATCCCTTTCCTTGGCCAATCACGGTAAAATATAAAGGACTGACAGTATTGCGGCAAAAGGAGAAAACTCTCATTTTCTTTCCAGATGGTCAGACTTCTGAAGTAAGCGATCCAACCCCTTGCATCATATCTATCGATTCATCCTGAATGGGAGAAAGTAATGTCCAACTCGAAGCAAACTAAGAGAATTAACCGCCTGATGATCGTCGTCGTCCAGGAGCAGGATTTTGAGAAGGCAAATCGCTCTATCAGCGATCTGGGTTTATCTGTCACCCGCCTGGCTAGCGCAGGTGGCTTTTTAGGGCGCAGGAATGTCACGCTGTTGATTGGTTTCACTGCCGGGGAGGAAGCGATTATTGTCAAAGCACTAAACGAAAACTGCCGCAGCAGGGTAGAGTATATTGCCACTCCCCTTGAAGGCACCGCGCTCCATCTCCCCACCCCTATGCCAGTCCCAGTAGGTGGTGCTACCATATTTACTTTTGAAATCGATGATTACAGGGAATTGTAATCAATCTACATGAATGACTCCAACAATTGCCCAACTTCGTCCATTGAAAATACTGGACCGTCCACACAGATTAACTTCTCCCCAAGGTTACAACGACCACATTTCCCAAGTCCGCAATGCATGCGTGCCTCCAAAGTGACGTAACATTGTTCTGGTTGAAAGCCCAATTTTGAAAGTGTTAATCCAGTAAAATGGATCATAATCGGTGGACCGCAGGCTATCGCGATGGTATTTTCTGCAGATGGCGCTACCTTCTCTAACAAATCCGTGATCAATCCTACATTCTGACCCCACAACTTATCAGCCTGATCGACTGTCAAATGCAGCTCTGTATCCGCAGCTGCTCGCCAATATTCATACTCTTCAGTAAAAATGAGAAGCGAGGGATGTCTAGCTGCCCACAAAATCGATAATTGGCCGTACTCACCTCTATTGTCTAATACGCTATGGATTATTGGACGTAATGGTGCGCCACCGATCCCCCCACCGATGACAACCAGGTTCTTCCCCTTGAAATGATCCAATGGAAATGAATTCCCCATAGGTCCACGTACACCGAGCATGTCCCCTTCCCCAAGCTGGTGTAAAGCTGTTGTGACCGTGCCCAATCGCTGAATTGCAAATTCCAATATGTTTCCTCGCTCCACAGTTGAAGCGATCCCAAATGGTGCCTCACCTACACCGAATGCAGATAGGAATGCAAATTGCCCTGGGCGGTAGTCCCGGAACGGATTTTCGCTGCCATTCACCAACTCAACACCTATAAGCTTTATCTCTTCAGCTAAATCTTTTACCTGCGATATTTTGCCAAGATAAGGGATCATCCTGTTTTCATAAACTTCACTATTCATGGGCAACCTCCGCCAGGTATCCCAAAATTTCTGTTATGTCAATATTTACTGGACAGGCATCGATACAGCGACCGCATCCGGTGCAAGCAATATCACCCTTTAAGCTGTATTGTTGTGGTAAATAATTAAACTTACAGAAGATGCGGTTACGCAACCGTTCTGCTTCATCCGCTCGTGGAGTATGTCCACCAGCAATCCGTCGGTAAGCATCTCTACTGCAACTATCCCAACAACGTATCCGCTGGTAGTATTCATCCCTATTTTCAGTGAAATACATTTCATCACGCACATCAAAGCAACGGCAAGTTGGGCAAACATAAGAGCAGATTCGGCAGCTTAGACAGCTTTCGGACACCTTTTCCCACACCTCATTATCGAAAAGACGTGCCATATTTTCGATATCTGGTATGGCTACACTCGTAGGAGATGGCCCAAGCTTGGTTTTATGGTTCAATTGATCTAAATTGATAGTACTCGTATTTGAGTTATAACTGAGCTGCGTTAACAACGATCGGCTTCTTTCATTTATGCCCTGAATCAAGTAACCTTCCTCAAATTCACTCAACATGATATCCATATCCCTAGTATCATCAGGCGCGCTTCCGCAACTGGTGCAAAAACATGATGCTCCCATTTCTCGGCATGCCAATCCTACTAAGGTTATCTTCTCACGCCGCGCCGCATAATGCACATCAGGTGGTTGGCTCTCAATGAAAACACTATCCATTATCCGCACACCTCGCGCGTCACAAGGTGGCAATCCAAATACCACCTGCTGTTTATCAGGCAATGTCTCCTCAAGCAGGATTTGACCTCCGTCCATATTAATCTTGAATAAAAGCTCGGTCGATGGAAAAACTATTCCCTTGGCTGATATTACTGCCCGCAGCGGGTATTCTTGCTCTACCATATGGTCCTTAACTGATCCTGGAAAAGCAATATCTTTAGAAGACCTGACCTCCCGGTAGAGCAAAACCCCGTTCTCATTAACCGGAGCTACCAGACTAAGTTGAGCAGCTAGTTTGTCTAGCCAATCTGCCAATTCATCTTTAGTGCAAAATCCTTCAAAGGTCATGGCATCTGCTCCTCTCCACTCAACATGCTGATGATAGGTGAAGGTTCTACTGAATATCCACTCCGATGAGAGAAAATCCTTTCCATTTCCTGGGACAGCACCTGGTTCAATAAACTGATTGGTATTCCCACTGGGCAGACACGTTCACATTCATTACAACCTATACACCGACCAGCCAGATGATATGCCCTTCCTAAGTGGAAAGCTCTTTTTTCGAGTAATCCTGTACCCATCCCAACCCATAAAGAATCATCTCGCTCATACAAACAGGTTGGGCAATTGCATTGAGGGCAAACTTGTCGGCAGGCATAACAACGGATGCAGCGATCAAACTGGCTTAACCAGAAATCCATCCTTTCCTCAGTAGTTAGATTCAAGACCTCTTGTAAGGAAATATTACCTGCACCCCTCAGCGGTTGCCTTTTCTCGCTTACTTCCCCAATAAGTGTGTCATAAACAACCGGTTTCGTGATCAGGCAATTCTGGCAGCGGACTTGGAAGTCAAAGGGGAAATTTTGGCCATTATTGAAACTTTCAAACCCGGCACCTTCGAAGATCCCATCGCAAGAAATTCCGATTACGTGAACTTTGTCCCTTACAATCTGGTTCTCAGCCATTAATACGTTAATTGTGAGGCTATCGCATGGTTTTACCACTAGTGCTACCCGTTCAGAAGGACCTTCATCCTCCTGATTTTTCTGCCTTGCGCTTTTAAACTTAGCTGGCAGATAGGTCGTCAGGTTGTGCGTGCATTCCTGATTCCAAACCAATCGATCCACTTCATCTTGGTGTTTGATGAATGCTGGTCGTGTGCGACCCTGTGTTCCAATCTCGTAGCCAATTACAACTCCCACCTCCCCACCAGCTAATAACTGCTTGGCAATAGCCTGGATTTTTACGGTTTTCTCGGCATTAGCTTCATGACTGGTTATAACAGGTTTTAGATCGGAACCATTTGGAGATCTATTTTGGGTAGTTCTCGACAGCAGATTTATTACCCTTTGGCTTTCAATACCTACGGTTCTAACTTTGGTCATGCGCCAGTCAGATACCTTAGTCCGCCAATTGGCTGGTCCCAACGGTTTGACAGCCGCAACAAATTCATTCACAATCCTGGAAAACCGCTCTCCCTCCGAAGCGGAGACCCAATCCAGGCGTAATCGCTCCTCTTCCAATCCAGCAAAGCTCATCAAAGCATGTAAAATGGGCATCCGTTTAGCAGTGCGATGGTTGCCAGTCTCATAATGGCACTCGCCAATATGGCATCCTAAAACTAACACCCCATCTGCTCCTTGATCAAATGTTCGCATAATGATTTCAGGCGATACCCTCCCAGAGCATGGCACTCGCAAGGCTCTCAGGTTGGCTGGGTACTTCATTCGCCCAATGCCGGCTGTGTCAGCTCCGGTGTAACTGCACCAGGTACATAGGTAAGCAATTATCCTTGGTTCATACTCATTATTCACGCTCGAAACTGGCATTACTTCACCTCCATCTCCCCAGACCTGTATCGTTGGAGCGGATCGTTGCCGAGGCTAATCTTTAACTCCCAGCCACTACACGTATATCCGTCAGACTGCCGATCATCTCTGATAGGATTTGCTGATCATTGTAGTGAATCAATGATAAAGCTTTGTTCGGGCAAGTTCCAACACAGGTTCCGCACCCCTTGCAAAGGTAACCATTCACTTCAGCAGAAACCGATCTTCCATTGTCAGCCTTCAAGTCAATTGCCCCATACGGGCAGGAAATTATACATTGTCCACATCCCGCACATAATGCCTTGTTGATCTCAGCAATCACCGGATCTAGAGCAATGGTCTCTTGATCAATCAATGACAGAGCTGCTGCCGCTGCACCTCCAGCTTGAGCTACACTATCTGGGATATCCTTTGGTCCTTGACACGCTCCTGCCAGGTAAATACCTTCTGTTGCAGTCTCAACTGGTGCTAATTTTGGATGTTTTTCTAGGAAAAAGCCATCTTTACTCCGGCTTACTCCAAATATGCTGCCTACCTGGCTGGTATCCGATTGAGGTTCAAAACCAGTCGCCAGGATAACCATGTCAACCAACACTTCATCTGGTTGGTTATAAAATCCTTCTTCCCATTTAACCAGCAAACTACCATCTCGATTTTCGATCTGCTGGACTTTTCCATGATAGAAGTTAACCCCTCTGTTTTTTGTGCGCATGTAGAACTCTTCATAATCTTTACCAAAAGTTCGCATGTCGCGATAGATTTCATAAACCTCCGCATCCATGTACTCGCGCACCAGTGTGGCAAATTTGAGCGAATACATACAGCAAGCTCGTGAGCAATATTCATGATATTTTTCTTCGCGGCTACCAACACAATGGATAATGGCTACACTACCAGGTGGTTTACCATTTTTCAATAGCACCTTTCCTCCAGTTGGACCACTGGTGTTGATCAACCGCTCAAATTCCATCCCCGTGATTACGTTATCCAGTATGCCATAACCATATTCATCAGCAATAACCGGGTTGAAGTCCTTAAATCCGGTTGCTATGATGATTGTTCCGACCTCAAGCTCAATTTTTGAGTCTTCCATGTCGTGATCAATCGCCCCTCTTTCACAAGCAGCCACACATTCCAAACACTCTGAGCAGATACCACACCTCAAACAACGTTCAGCTTCAACGATAGCTTCCTTTTCTGTCATCGTTAGGTCTACTTCACGGAAGTTATACTGACGCTCTTCCAGGGGAATGAAACTAATGGGAATTCGAGGGTGTCGCGATGCTTCTCCATGAATAAACTTTGCTTCAATTTCATCTTCACTAAGTTCTACAATCGGCATTTGGCGTGGTTCCTGAAGGCCTTTTTCTCCTCTTAGAAATCGATCTACACAGCGTGCTACTCTATGACCCTCCCCGATTGCATCCACAACAAAGAAGGTCATCCCACGCCGAACATCACCAGCGCAAAAGACTCCCCCAAATGTTGTCATCATTTCATCGTCTGTTTGGATCCCAATCGGGTAGCGCGTATTAATACTGCCATCCGGAGGTAGAAATGAAAAGTCTGGTCCCTGACCGATTGCCCAAACCACCAAGTCTGCTGGTATCATGTGTTCAGTACCCGGGATCACCTCGATGTCAGGTCGCCCCCGTCTGAAGCCCCTAAAGATTACCTCACTGCAAAGCACTCCTTTAATCTTGCCTCTCTTAACCACGATTTCTTTGAAAGTCCGCCCTGGGAATATCACCACCCCCTCTTCTTCAGCCACTCCAATCTCCCATTCGAAACCAGGCATTTCACCCCGTGTTTCCAAACAGGTCATGAATACCTGCTCCGCTCCCATACGCAGCACTGCTCGAGAGGTATCGAGAGCTACGTTTCCTCCCCCCAAAACAACCACCTTTTTACCTGTCAGATCAATCTTTTCACCCAGGTCAATTCTTCGTAAAAGATCTAAACTCAACCAGTTGTCTGGATGATTAGAGTTTCGGATCGGCAATTTTTTGGCTTGGTGAGCTCCAGTTGCAATGACAACAGCATCGTATGCCCTACTTTCACCCGCACCACCATGCTCGAGCAATCCGGGCACATCATCGACGAATGTGTTCAAACGCAGTTCAACTCCTTCAGCCATTATCTGGTCGATCTCCCAATCCAAAAGCTCGGTTGGCAGGCGATGAGGGGGGATGCCCACACGCATCATCCCCCCAGCAACGGGGAGTGAATCATATACTGTGACAGCATGCCCAAGTCGTACCAAATCAAGGGACGCAGTTAATCCAGCTGGTCCAGCCCCAATTATGGCAATCCTTTTTCCAGTTGGTGTGGGGTGGTGGGTAAATGGTGTCCCAACGATAGATTTATCACGCATATCAGGTAGCTCATCACGGTGAGCGTAAGCCCAATCCGAGATAAACCTTTTGAGGCCCATTATGTTTACTGACTCATCATATTTTCCCCTGCTGCAGGCGTCTTCACAGCGATGATTGCATACCCGGCCACAAACAGATGGGAATGGGTGCTCACGGCGGATTGCCCAATAAGCATCTGCATATCGCTTCTCCCGAATTAAAGCGATATACCCTTGGGCACGCTGGTCGGTGGGGCAAGCTGCCCGGCATGGAGCAACTCCTCGTTTTTCTATTACATAAGCATTCGGCACCGCCTGTGCTGATGAGCGGTAAGCAGCTTTCCGATTGCTTAAATGTAAATCAAAGGCATTAGAAACTTCAATTGGGCATACTTCCGCGCACTTTCCACATCCCGTACATTCTCCCGCATCAATATAGCGTGACTTAACCCGTACACCTACCTTGAAATTTCCAACAAAGCCAGAAACTGATTCAACTTCACTATAAGCCAGTAAATGGATGTTCTTGTGGCGTCCAACGGACACCATTTTTGGGGTGAGTATTCAAGCTGCACAGTCAAGGGTAGGAAAAGTCTTATATAGCTGAGCCATATGCCCACCAATACTTGGCTTTCTTTCTACCAGGTAAACTTGCTTCCCGGAGTCAGCCAGCTTTAAAGAAGCTTCGATCCCTGCAATCCCAGCTCCAACCACCAAAACAGCCGGATTCATATCCACTTGCCGCATAGTCAATGGAGAATGGTGATGTACTCTGCGTACTGCTGCAGCCACTAAACTTTGGGCTTTCTCGGTAGCTTTTTGACGATCATCACTGACCCAAGAACATTGTTCGCGAATATTCGCCATTTGGAAGAAGAATGGGTTCAATCCAGCTTCTTCACATGCCCTTCGAAAAGTTGGTTCGTGCATCAGCGGTGAACATGAGGCAACTACTACCCGGTTTAAGCCATGCTCTTGAATGTCTTCTTTGATCAAACCCTGTCCGGGGTCTGAACACATGTATGCGTAATCTCGAGCCAGGGTAACTCCTTCCAGGCTTCTGGCAAAAGCAGCTACAGCGCTGACATCGATAGTGGCTGCGATATTCGTTCCACAGTGACAGACATAAACACCAGTCTTGATTTTAGAAAGGTTCATGCGAACGCCTCCTGTAATACTCCGCTAATCTCGGCAAATAATTGTTCATGAGTAAAACCATGTTGTGTAGCTGCAGCAGCCGGGCAAGCAGCAGCACATACTCCACATCCTTTACACAACACTTCGTTGATATAAGCTACAGTGCGAGTGATCCCATCGGCCATGTGCAGTTGGGTCATCTCAATAGCACTGAAAGGACATAGCCCCTCACAGGTTCGGCATCCAGCGCATTTCTCCTGATTGACATATGTGGTGAAGGGCTCTAGGGTGACGTAACCTGCATCTAATAGGGATAATGCTGCTGCCGCTGCAGCTCCACCTTGAGCAACGCTGTCTGGAATATCTTTGGGGCTTTGGCATGCTCCTGCCAGATAAACGCCATCGGTTGCCGTTTCGACAGGAGCTAACTTGGGGTGTCTCTCTAAGAAAAAGCCATCCGGACTTAGGCTGATTCCGAAAGTTCTTGCTACAAATGCCTGGTCTAACTGGGGTTCTAGTCCGGTCGCCAACACCACCATATCCACCAGGTGCTTTTGTGGTTGCCCAGTATAGACATCTATAGCCTGGATCTCTAAAGCTTCTTTTTGGTCGTTATGTGAAACGCAAACTTGAATATCCTTATCAAAACGGACGAATTTTGTTCCTTCTGCTCTTACCCTCTCGTAAAAGGATTCATAATCCTTGCCAAAGGTGCGCATGTCTCGATAGAACTCTACTACCTCCGCCTTTATCGAATCATGCACCAGATGTGCTAGTTTCAATGAATACATGCAACATACTCGCGAACAAAATGCATGTTTCCCTGAACCATTCTGTGTAGTGCTGGTTTCGCGGCTGCCTACGCAATGGATAATGGCAACTTTCTCTGGTACGCGACCATCTTTCAAGCGAATCTCACCATTGGTTGGTCCTCCCGAATTAATAAGTCGCTCAAACTCCATTCCAGTCAGGACATTGTCCAATTCTCCATAACCGTATCGTGATTCGGAGTGGGGATCAAAATTATTAAAACCAGTCGCCAAAATGATGGTGCCAATTTCCAAACTGAGTAGCTCATCCTCTTGCTCGAAGTTAATAGCGCCTGTCGGGCAGAATTTCTCGCAAGCCCGGCACTTTCCTTTGAGAAAATAAGCGCAATTCTCAACGTCAATAACGGGCAAGCGAGGTACCGCTTGAGCGAAGGGAAAATAGATTGCCGGACGTTTTCCTAAACCTAGATCAAACTCAGAAGGTATCTTCTTCCACGGACATTTTTCTGTACACGTTCCACAACCAGTACAAAGCTGCTCGTCAACGAAGCGTGCTCTCTTGCGAACCTGCACAGAGAAATTCCCCACATATCCAGAAACGCTTTCTACCTGACTGTAACTCAACAGGGTTATGTTCTCGTGGCGTCCAACGGACACCATTTTTGGGGTGAGTATTCAAGCTGCGCAGTCTAGTGTTGGAAATGTTTTATACAACTGCGCCATGTGACCACCGATACTGGGTTCCTTTTCCACTAGGTATACCTGCTTTCCAGCATCAGCCAGACGCAGCGCAGCTTCGATGCCTGCGATCCCGCCTCCAACCACCAGGGCGGATTGTTTCATCGATACACGACGCATCTCCAACTGTTCTTGCAAGCGCACTCTCCTGACTGCTGCAGCCACCAGAGCTTTCGCTTTTGCCGTCGCTTTGACACGATCAACAGAAACCCATGAGACATGTTCGCGTATATTGGTCATCTGGAATAAAAATGGGTTGAGACCTGCCTCGCTGCATACCTCCCGAAAGGTGGTTTCATGCATCAATGGCGAACACGAGGCAACCACAACTCTTTGAAGTCCCAGATTTTGGATATCTTCTCTTATTAACGCTTGCCCAGGGTCAGAGCACATATAGGTATAATGGCGCGCGATTTCCACACCTTCCAACCCTGATGCAAAGTCTGCCACCCCTTCTACATCCACAAAACCAGCGATATTTGTCCCGCAGTGACAAATGTAAACACCAACTCTACTCTTTTGCTCCATCAGGCAGCCCTCCTTCGCTTAGTCGCCAAGTACCTAACCCGAACTTAAGAAATGGAAATTTATTCACCACCGCTTAGTGAGTAGTCATTTCGGTTGTTGCTTCCTTACAATACTCTAAAAACCCAAACTGTAAATCAGCGCCTATAAATATTCTTGTTTAAACACCAATGAATTCGTGGAAAATGGCGATTTACTTACTCGACTTGATAGATATACTATAGCACTAATTATTCAGACAAGATTGTGAATTTTATCACTTATCGTCAGTGTAATTTGTCATGATCATTTCATCCCCATTCGCCTTGCCATCAGCTTATCTCGCAACCTGGTGGGTAAAATTTTGAATAGTAAGATTCTTTGGCTGGTTTTTCGACCGATAGCGTATCGTGCTCTAGGATTTTCTACACTCAGCACCTGCTCGACAACTCTAACGACAGATTCTACCGAAAGCATTGTCCTACTTGGATTTGTCATCGACTTTCGGGCATAGTCGATAATCTGACTATAGAGCTCTTTACCCTTCGGGGGTAAGCCTCTAATATTCTCGTCTGCTCTTGCCAAAGATTTCTCCCAAATTGGTGTGGCTATTCGGCCTGGTTCGATTAGAATTACTGGAATCCCCCAAGGTCGTAGTTCTACCCGCAAGGCATCAGAAATCGCCTCCAACGCAAATTTCGATGAGGCATAAGGTCCCAGGAAAGGGAGCGCAATCTGACCACTGATCGAGCTAATATTAACGATTCGACCGTATGCCTTCCTCAACAAATCAAGAAATGTCTGTGTAACGGCAACTTGTCCGATCACGTTTACCTCGAATTGCTGGCGAAAATCATCTATAGGGATAAATTCGATCGGTCCTGAGACAGCAATACCAGCATTGTTAACTAATGCATATAGACCCCTTTCACCAAGAGTAGTTTGAATCATTTTTGCCGCTTCATTTATCGACCCAGTATCTGTCACATCAAGTTGGACGGGGATCAGTCCATTATTAGATGTCTTTAGCAGATCATGCTCATCTTTTTGTTGACGAATGCCAGCAAAAACCTGATATCCGAGCTCGGAAAGATGAACAGCGCATGCTTTACCTATGCCAGTCGATGCCCCCGTGATGAGAACACTTTTAGAATTTGTTTCGTTAGACTTTATCATGGTGGTAAAATAGTAATCAAACCTCGATTCAATGGACACTTATCAATGAAGCTAATTTTAGCAATCTTGCGTGACCAGGACTGCGAACCTGTCACGAATGCCCTCATAGCAGCCGGCTTGGGTGTCACCCAAATTGCTTCGACTGGTGGCTTTCTCCGCCGTGGTTCTACTACCATGCTCATTGGCGTCGATGCGGAGAGAGTGGATGAAGCGGTTCAGCTCGTAGACAAGAATTGTTCTCCAGCAGATTCGACTGATTCCAATCGAGCCACTCTGTTTGTGCTTAAAATAGACCAATTCACCCAATTATAAGGTTACTACCAATAAAACGGGCATTTGCAAGTCGCAATTTCACCTGGCTATTCGCGGAATTCCTCTACCTGGTAAACAGAGACATCTAATTTGTTTGTTCGCCAATAATCTGGAGCAACGCCCATCTTTTGGCACAACAAACTCAAGAATTGTTCGGTGTCTGGAATTTTTTCCCACACTTGAGGCAAGAAGGTAGCTCGTAAGTTGCCTTCTCTCAGTAAGACCCCATCAATACCTGGTCGCAGAGCAGAAATGAGCTCTTCTGGCGACTCGTATTCCAAAGGCTGGATTGGGGAAAGGCACGAAATTTCTATTTCAATGTCAGGCAGTTCATCTGATTGAACTGGAGAAAAACGGGGATCATGGAATGCAGATGAAATGGCTTGTTGGCGAACATCTTCAGCCAATGGTTGTTGTGGCTCAATTGCGCCCATACATCCCCGTAATTGACCATGTAAGGTGAGAGTCACAAAGCTGGCTCTCTCCTGCCGAAGGCTAGCAGGTAAATCTTTAATTTTCAACTTTTCTAATGGTCTGTTGTGGACAACATCATCGATTGCCTGTCTAGCTAGAATTAATAACAGGACTCGGTCACTTATTGATAGCGGCTTTGTCTCAATCGCACTATTTTTCGAATCTTTCATCTAGAAACCTACCATGCCAATTCAAGGTTGATCAGTTCCCGTCGGTGTTGGCTTGTGCTCATGGTATAAAACTTGCACCTTTTGCATATCAGCATAAAATTATGGGATTGCTGCTTGGAATTTTCAAACTCCCTCCCTCCTATTATTAGGAGAACATAATTAACTATTATACTTGCTTTCTTGCCTTGTTTAGGGTACTATGAGCGAAAAATGAAATCCCAAGAAGGTCAAATGTCGGTAGATAATCCTGCTGCTGAAACCCAGCGTGGAACAATTTATGTCTTACAGGTCGTGCTCACCGTGGCTTTTGTGGTAGCCACCCTGTTTACTGCCTGGACACCAGCAGATCTGCTTCCTGGAAGTCTTAACGAAATTCTGGCATTCGCTTTAGCGCCATCTCCTGAAAGCCCGCTGGTGGATTACCCGACGCCTACACCGCTCCCACATCCACGGATCGGTATTGTTGCTGGTCATTGGGGAAACGACCCTGGCGCCGTTTGTCCAGATGGATTGACCGAAGTAGAAGTTAATTTAAATGTTGCCACCAAAGTCAAAGAAAATCTTTTAGCTTTGGAATTTGAGGTGGATTTACTAAAAGAGTTCGACCCCAAATTGAGTGTCTATCAAGCTATGACTCTTATTTCGATTCACGCAGATTCGTGTAATTATATTAATGACCAGGCAACTGGATTCAAGATTTCTTCAGCGCTCTCAAGCTCTTTTCCTGATAAAGCCGCTCGGTTAAATGCTTGTTTACGCAACCGTTACGAAACCATAACTGGATTACAATTCCATGCGAATTCAGTCACCCCAGATATGACTTATTATCATGCTTTCGACGAAATCCATCCGGATACTGTGGCAGCCATTATCGAAATCGGCTTCCTCAACCTAGACCGTCAAATCTTGACCCAACAGCCTGATATTATCGCTAAGGGGATATCTGATGGGATTTTATGTTATATTTATAATGAGGATATATCTCCCGCTGAAGAACAATGAACTATGAATTCTGACAGAGACCAGGCACTTCATGCTATCAGGGAAGCTCATCGCTTGCTACGGCAAGGCGACCGCCGTGGAGCGCGCAATTGGGCAGAACGAGCTGCCACGCTCGCACCTGAACGAGAAGAACCCTGGCTTATTTTGGCAGCCGTTTCCACACCTCGCGCCAGCTTAGCCTATCTGAAGCAAGCGTTGGAAATCAACCCTCAAAGCTATCGAGCGAGGGAAGGCATGCATTGGGCAATCAAACGCCTTCGCTTGGAAAGCAAACAAAAAACCATAAAAACCCCCCGGAAATTGGTGGTAAAACCACTAAACGACGAAGCCCTTATTCGCCCAAAGTTTTCTCTCCGGGTTGCATATTTACCCTTAGCTCTCATATTTCTTTCCATCATCGCCTTCGCCTTTTTGTGGTTTGAAACCCCGACTTTCACCTATGCTTTTTCAGCAACCGAACCAATTTCCATAGCTCAAGTAGGGGTTTCAAAAGAGACGCGTACTCCTACTGCCACTCCTACCTTTACTCCCACACCTACCTTCACGCCTACTTTCACCCCTACTTTTACGCCAACCTCAACTCCTACCGACACACCTACCGAAACCCCGACTGCCACACCAACCAACACACCCGTTCCAACCAACACTCTGCTTCCCGGCTCAGACCCCGAAAATCCTATCTTGCCTGCAGGTGTCATAGACAACGATCGGTGGATTGCAGTCAACCTTTCCGCCCAACGCACCTACGCCTATGAGGGGAAACAACTCATACGTTCATTTATTGTCTCCACAGGAACATGGCGTACTCCCACAATTCCAGGTACGTTCAAAATCTATGTCAAATATCGCTACGCAAACATGTCCGGGCCGGGATATTTCCTAACAGATGTACCATTTGTCATGTATTATTATCAAGGATATGGAATTCATGGCACATATTGGCATAATAACTTTGGCACACCTATGAGTGCGGGTTGTGTAAACCTGACCATTGAAGATGCTGAATGGATGTATAATTTTGCATCTATTGGCACTGTCGTCCATATTTACCCTTAACCTCGATTTCTCCACAACTTAACATGCCCAACCAATCTCAAAGGGATTTGTTTTAATCCCTTCGTAAATAATTAGGTATACTAATATAGAACCATGGATGGCAATCTGCCTTGATCGTCACCCATCATATATTTGCAGTTGAATCAAATTATTATTCGATAATAGGAAGATTATGGTCAGACAAGCGCTCTTTGCAGGATTAGTCGTAGATGAATATGAAAACCCAGTCGAGATCACATTTATTGGGGATGAGCCTTGTTATGTTGTCGATGACGCTGGATTTAGACGTCATATCCCATCGGAAAATGTGGATAGACAGGTTCTTCAACAAATGAGTGAAATGATCTCTGGTCACGAAGGGATAATTAGTGAACAAGCAGCAAAAATGCTTGGACAAGAAGACATATTCACCAAAGCTATGATCGAGACACAACTCAAACAAATCGATCAGCAGTTAAACAACCTGTTAGAAACAGGCATTCCCGAAGAAGGGCGAGCCTACATGGGGATGACTGGTTTTCGCATCAAAATAAATGTCCATGGCGAGGTTATCGAAGTAATCCAACCTGGTTTAATCGAACCAGATGAAGAATAAGACATAAGCGATAATTCACTAGAAAACCCCACAATGCGACCTTTTATTAAAAATTCTTCCGAATCGCGTCCAAATATTTGACCGCAAGTGAAAAAATGAACCCCACTTTGGAATAAAAAACCAACAGCGCTTTCCGAATGGGAAGCGCTGTCGATATATCATTGCTTAATTCACTACACTTATGGTCGTGCTAAGCAATTACCCCACCGTGCCGTGTGCAGCGAAGTTCTGAACCTGCCTTCGCAGGTTGGGTCCCTCCTCGGGAGATCCGCCTTGGCTCAGGCCTATCGCGTCACTACCGTAAGACCGAGACCCTATAAGTGGGTGTTGGCTCAGAACATTGTTGCAGCAACACGAACACAGCAGGGTCACTTATTTTATACCATAAAAGTTCTCTAGTGGGTAGTATTTCTAAATAAAATTAATCTTTGACATTCAGATGCAGCTCATTAAGCTGCGTTGGATCTACTGGTGACGGTGCCTCGGCCATCACATCCCGAGCTGCTTGATTTTTGGGAAAAGCAATTACTTCTCTGATATTTGATTCATCTGCCAATATCATACAAATCCGGTCAATCCCAGGTGCAATCCCACCGTGGGGAGGAGTTCCATATTCGAATGCTTCTAACATGTGACCAAAACGCTGGCGAGCTACCTCAGGCTCTAATCCAATTAATTTGAAAACCTTTTCCTGCAAACTTCGATCATGGATACGTATAGATCCACCACCGACTTCGTTATCGTTCAGCACCATATCGTATTGCTGCCCGCGCGCTTTTTCAGGCTGACTTTCCAATAAAGGTATGTCCGCAGGCATTGGCGCAGTGAAAAGGTGATGGCTAGGATCCCAACGATTTTCATCTTGGTTCCAAACCACAAATGGAAAATCAATCACCCAACAAAACGCCAGAATGTCCTTGTCCTTCAAACCTAATCGATCTCCAAGTAAACTCCTCAACCGACCTAATGCTTCGAACACGACCGCCGGTTTATCCGCCACGAAAAGCAGAAGATCTCCAGGTTCAATCTTGAAACGAGCCTTTATAATGTTCAAAGTTTCTGGTTTTATAAATTTCGCAAAAGAGGATCGCTCCTCGCCTTGTGGGGTAACTGCCAGATAAGCAAGACCTTTCGCCCCAAAATTTGCTGTATATTCTGCCAATTCTTCAATCTGCTTGCGAGTGTAATTCCCCAGTCCATTTGCGTTCAACCCTCTTACTTGGCCATTTGATGCAACTGCATTCTCAAAGACCTTAAATCCACAATCTATAGCTAAATCGGAGATATCAACCAGCTCCATCCCAAATCGAAGATCAGGATTATCTTTGCCAAAACGGCTTAGAGCCTCTTCGTATGTCAATCGAGGCCAAGGGCTTGCCAACAAACGTTTGTGCGGAACAACACCTCTTACCAGTTGGGTGAACAAGTCTTCAGTAATTTGCATAATATCTTCACGCTCAACAAATGACATTTCTAGGTCTAACTGGGTAAATTCAGGTTGCCGATCACCGCGTTGGTCCTCATCTCTAAAACATCGGGCAATTTGGAAATAACGTTCAATCCCAGCCACCATTAATAACTGCTTAAGTTGTTGAGGTGATTGGGGTAAAGCATAAAACTCACCCGGGTATAAACGCGAAGGTACTAAGTAATCCCGAGCTCCTTCGGGAGTGGTCTTGAACAAAATTGGTGTCTCTACTTCAAGAAATCCTTGTTTGTCCAGGTAGTCTCGGATGAACTTAACCACCCGATGGCGTAGTACGAGATTGGTGAGCAATCGTTGCCGGCGCAAATCAAGGTAGCGAAAACGCAAGCGGGTTTGTTCTTCTACTTCTTCTTCTTTATTGATCAAGAACGGCGGTGTCTTTGCTGAGTTGAGCACGACTACTTCTTTGACCTCGATTTCGATCTCGCCTGTAGGCAGTTTTGGATTCTCCATACCTTCAGGTCTGCGATGCACCTCCCCTCTCAACTTGAGCACCCATTCCATCCTTGCATCTACCAGCTCTCGATGCGCTTCGGGTGAATCGAGCGGATTTGCGACCACCTGAACTATGCCGGATCGGTCTCGAAGGTCAATGAAAGTTACTCCTCCATGATCTCGCCTACGGTTCACCCAACCTGCCAGGGTAACCATCTGGCCAATATGGTCTGCTCGCAATTCACCACAGGCATGAGTTTTATACATACTTTCTCCTTTATGCGGTAATAATAAAACGCCCGTCACAGTTTGTGTTGGGCGTTAGCATGTTTATGCAAATTGTCATTTTTCACGCATAATCCACTAATTTTCCAGACACACAGAAACCACAATCATAATGATATTTTCGAGTGGCTACAGCCAGCCATTCGGTCTTAAATTCCATTTGGAAAGGTCAACACTCACATCCAGGCTTTAAAGCCAATTATAGCATGACAGCAATTGACGGCTTTACACACATGTCACTCTTCTCGAGTGGGTTCATCAGTTTGACTAATTTCACTTGTAGGGTGAGAGGTGAGATGAAATTCGCTTGGCTTTTCATCTCTTTGAAAGCTTGAGAGTACGACGAGAGCGTTTACAACTGTCTTACCATAATTTCTCCAACGATGTCGCATGCGAGCTGCAAAGAGCAAACTGTCTCCCGCCTCAAGGATATAACGCTTATCTTCGACTTCATACTCCAACTGACCACGCAAACATAGAACGAATTCATGTCCGGAGTGGATCATTCCATACAAACCACTGCTTGCCCCACCTTCCAGAGAGAGCATAAACGGTTCCACCTCTCCAACAAAGAATTCTCCACCTAAACCCTCCCAAAGCCCGCGCTGGAATGAAATTCGGGAACGTTCTGCTGCTTTACAAAAGACTACTTTGTCACGGGGAGGTTCGGTTCGGAAAAAGGCAGTGATAGGTACTTCCAATGCCTCTGAGATCTTATAAAGAGTGCTTACTGATGGGGATGTCCTACCACGCTCTATCATGCTTAATGCGTTTGTAGATAGCCCGCTCAACCGCGCCAAAGCCCGCATCGATTTTCCCCTCTCTTGACGCAGTTCTCTCAATCGTGATCCAACATCGACCGATAATGCCTCCTTCTTAAATAATTCCATGACTAACCTCCTGATTGTTAGCTGCTTGATAAACGGTTGATACCAAAAACACTGCTATTATAATCCAAAGGCTCATTTTAATTTACATTTTTGATCAAATTAAGTATTATTTTTAGCAACTATGTTAGCAACCACATCTGGATATCCCCAAGTTTATAACAATCACCAATTTCTAAACTGAAATTGAAAATAACAAAACCCCAAACATCATACCCAACCACCTTATACGGTAAGATCTGAGTGCTGTACCGTTTTAAACTTTATTGTTGATAAGACATACGAGGCCAAACGTCTGTTTTTTTGAGATGATTACAATGCAAAAATGTGGTGCCAGGAGAGATTTTTGCCCCAGATTAACTTCCGGCATTTGCATTCAACACTTATTATAAAACGAAAAGAATTACCCAATTGCCCGCTGACAGGTAGCCTCTACATCGTTCAACTATTAGAAATTACGGTTATTCAAAACACCCGGTCGAGCTGGTATTTTTCTCAGGGAAGTTGTTCAGCGGATGTGATCGCTGGTGGGACAGTCTCAATAATCACATGACGATTAGCTTCCAACTCATCGGGACCGACTCTATCCGCAGTTAGAAATAGTTCTGCATTGCCATGACAGGCATTGCATGATGCATTTTGAGGGGTGTTCTTTTGGATGTTGTGTGGGGTTGCATATGTCCAGGTTTCCAAGTTGTCGAAGTTTGGAAGTAAATTATCTCCATAAATTGCAAAACTATCCCTGGCAATAGGAACATGCCGAACTGGAACGAAACGATACGGTCGCTGATAACTTTGCATTGGGTTTCGACCAATCAAGAAACCAAGGTAAGAATCTTGAAGTGTGTAAAAAGGGTTTCCCGTGGTTGCACTGATAGCTACGTGGCAACCCTCACAATTTGTATAAGCTATGGAATGGCACACCTGGCAGGAAAGATCGCTACCGTGCATTTGGTGCATGATAATCCCATCCTGACCAGTAGATACAGATGCATGACAAGACTCACAGCTAGGAGTCTGAACCCCAGCATAACGGTGATCCTTTGGTGGGACCTGCTCACTTTCAGGTCCTAGATGGCAGCTGCTGCAGTTAGCTGGCTCACCATGCATTTGGGCAGCGCTGTGGCAGCTCACGCAGCTCATCTCACCTT
This sequence comes from Anaerolineales bacterium, assembly GCA_014859065.1. Classification (GTDB taxonomy): domain Bacteria; phylum Chloroflexota; class Anaerolineae; order Anaerolineales; family UBA4823; genus Kmv39. The sequence continues at coordinate 3,962 of JACUUU010000014.1, read as the reverse complement.
GCCTGAAGTGCACATCCGCCACCAACCCTTCATGCTCCCCAAGATACTCAGCGCCTATCCGGCTGCCATGGCATGCCGTACAATTTTGAGTCATGGATGGCGTCCGATAAAACAGGTGCCCGTTTATAAAACCACCGCCTACAGAAGCCGGTTGGCTGACGTGACAATCACCGCATGTTGAGTGGCAGCTTGCACATTGACCGTTAAACATCTCCAGCAAAACTGGATAGGTGCTGTGTGTGCTGCGTGCCTCAATAGACCTTAAAAATCCGCTCAAAGTAATATGCAAGCTGTTATGAGCGTCTTTCACAATATCCGGATGACAGAGACCACAAGTTGGTTCTGGTTCCACACTCGGATTGCGAACCATACCTTCATGGGCAGCCTCTTTATCTGTAGCCTGAACACCACCATGGCAATCTTCACACGCTCTCTTTCCATGTATAGTTTCCAGAAACCTATCCCCATCCACCAGAACTTTTTCCCAAGCTTCCATAGGTATGGCTTCTCTCCCAAAGCCAAATGCTTCATTCTCAACAATCACATCTTCATCAGATTTCGCAGATTCAATTAATCGCTCTCGATCCGTGTGACAATCCAGGCAGTAATTTACCATCGATTCAATTTGGATTTCAGATGCCGAGTCTGGATCATCCTCGCTAAAAACATCGTTTCCATCAGGTGTTGCAGCTGCCAATGTTGTTGTCGGTTCAACAAACTGCTCATCCGATTCTTCTCCGCTACAGCTGCTGAGCAAGACCAGTACCATAACCACCAACAATGGATAAAAGAGTTTCCGCATCGATGCACTTCCTCTCAATCGCATGTTACACTTGTCACAAATTCTGATGGTTGCATTATATAACTTCCTATAAGTGTGCCAAGTGACAAACATAACAATGTCTTATATTAATTGCTTATGAGAAGGTGATGTTTGTCACTTGGTCACTATGACTGAATGTGTTAATATGCACAAACAGAGATGGATTGAGGTGCCTATACTCAGATTCAAAACCCTGCATTCTACAAGTTCACAAGAAGCTTTTGGGGAAATTATCTTGTCATCGGAAATGGAGCTCTTTACACTTTGACTATGGCCCTGAATCTCTGAGGAGACGATTATGAACAGTCTAGTTCGAAAGAAAGCGAAGTATTCCCCCTTGATTTTAGGATCATTGGTTGGATTAATCACTATGATCATCTTTATTGGGGCTGCCTCAGCAGCACCGGTAACTCAAGAAAGTGCCCATCCATCTTCATCACTTGACAGGGATTGCAAGGAGTGCCATCTCAATATAACAAATTTGTGGTCGCCCAGCGCCCATGCGAATGCATACCACGATCCTGTTTTTCAGGAACGATGGCTGGGTTTAGGAAATCCTGGCGAATGTCTGGCTTGCCATACTACAAACTATCAGGTAACCACTGGCCATTTTTCCTATCCTGGTGTTTCCTGCGAGGCTTGTCATGGTGAAGCTTTGCCCGACCATCCACCGGCCATTGTACCCATCCGTGACGATGCCCAATACTGTGGACAATGCCATACCACAACATTGCAAGAGTGGCGCCTTTCAGGTCATAATGCAGCTGGAGTAGGATGCATGAACTGCCACGATCCTCACAGCCAACAAGCGCTATTTGAGAATCCCGACAACATGTGCATTAACTGTCACCGCGATGCCATGGATGACTACCTGGAAGACTTGCACATCCAAAAAGGTATCGGTTGCGTGGATTGCCATACCCTGGTTATCCCACCAGACCCCATCCCCATCGATGGCATTGTGCCCACCGGGCATTCTTTTGAAATCACGCCCGCAACCTGTGTAGCCTGCCACACCGATGCCCTCCACTCTGGTTTTTCTTTGCCCGGTTGGGAATATGGCGCCAGTGTCGGATTGAATAACAACCAGATCGATGACGAACAAGAACCCAGCCAGGATGAATTGGATATTTTTGACCCCATCACCGTCGAAACCGGCCTGACACCTGAACAGCAGATACAGATTTTAGAAGCTGCCCTTGCCAGCAGCCGTTTGGCTACATTATTCCAGGGAGGCATAATCGGACTTGTTCTTGGTGGAACTACTGCCTGGTTCGTCGCTCACAACGCTCGCAGACGACTTCGTTTAGCAGAACATCAAGAAGAAACTGGTAAGGAGAGTAGTGATAATGGCTGACAAATCGAAGTCCAGCAAGAATAAACAATCTTCCAATCTCCTAACCCGACGTGATTTACTAAAAATCGCTGGGGCTACTGCAACTGCCGTCGTAGTTACTGAGGTAGTAACCTCCGGGCCTCTATCCGCAGAAGCGATCCAGGGCATCAGACGGGAAGCAGACCCTCACCATGTTTCAGGCGAACATCAATGGCATATGGCAATTGATCTCTCTAAATGTATTGGTTGTAATTACTGCGTTCGTGCATGCCAGGCAGTAAACGATGTCCCAGATAATGATATGCGTTGGAATGTTGTCTTCCCAGAACGGACTGAGATGGGTGTAGATTTTTATATGAACCGCCCGTGCTTACACTGCCAGGACGCTCCTTGCGTGAGAGTTTGCCCGGTTGGGGCAACCTGGGTACGCCCGGATGGTATTGTTGCTATGGATTACGATCGCTGTATCGGTTGTCGCTACTGCCAAATCGCATGTCCTTACGATGCCCGTCGGTTCAATTGGAAAACACCCGAAGGTGAAAACCCTTACCAACCACAATGGGGTAACCCCGAAGTCGAACGGCGAGCGCGGGGAGTTGTTGAAAAGTGCACCTTCTGTGTTCATCGCATCGACCGTGCGCTCGAATTAGGATTAACCCCTGGGGTCGATCGCAAAGCGACGCCTGCTTGTGTTGAGGTCTGTCCGGTTGGCGCGCGTGTATTCGGTGATATTCGCGATGTGAACAGCCCTATTTCCGTTTTCTTGCGCGAAAATACCACCTTTCGCCTGCGAGAAGAGTGGGGCACCCAACCAAAGGTTCACTACGTCAATCCAGGGAGAGAGAGAGGTTGATATGACCACCGCGATTAGCAGTATCCGCAAAACCACCAACCTGCCTTTGTACATTTGGTTATCAGCCTTAGCTATCCTATTGATAATCGGAATCTTTGCCATGGTGCAGGTGCTTGTGCAGGGACTTCAAGTTACCGATCTCAGCGATCGGGTTCCCTGGGGATTATGGATCACCGTGGATCTTTCAGCCATTGCCCTGGGTGCAGGTGCCTTCACTTTTTCTGCTGCGGTTTATCTTTTCCGCATCAAGCGCTTTGAACCCTTAGCGCGACCAGCGGTCTTTATCGGTTTTCTTGGTTACTCATCTGCCATGCTTGCCCTCGCTATGGACATCGGTCGCCCAGATCGATTTTGGCACCCTCTCGTTTATTGGAATGTGCATTCAGTCTTGTGGGAAATTACCTGGTGTGTCGTGCTTTACTCCACTGTATTGGTAGTGGAAGTACTGCCGTTGATCCTCGATCGCCCTTACTTCGATCGCTGGCCATGGTTACGCAGAATCGTCCACAATATTCACCGCATCACGCCTATCCTGGCGTTGATGGGCTTGGGACTTTCACTTCTGCACCAATCTTCACTGGGTGCAACCTTCGGCGTTTTAAGTGGACGTGCTATCTGGTTCAAACCTTCACTGCCGATCATGTTCATCATCTCAGCTGTGGCGGGCGGATTATCGTTGACTCTGTTCGCAACTCTGGTTACCTCAAAAATTACCCACCGAGATCTTATTTCTGTTGAAGTGCAAAGAGAAATTTCCAGAATCATCGGGTATATCTTATTGGCGTATATCTATATCAAATTGTGGGACTGGGCTGCCACCTCCTACTACAGCTCCGCGCCAGGGACTGCCACTGCGCTGGAACGCTTACAGGCTACCACACCATACACCACCACCTTCTGGTGGTTGGAGATCGTGATCGCTGGCCTCATCCCGGCTGCCATCTTGTTGT
>JACUUU010000268.1 GCA_014859065.1 Anaerolineales bacterium | reverse complement strand
TGTTACTTCAACCAATAAGTCTGCATCTTCACCCACTTCCCCCTCTACTTCAGCAGCCAGCGATTTGACCTGCTCGAATATCACCTTCTGCCGTTTAATTACGTCCAATACGATCCCCTGATCTTTCATTTGTGCGAAATATTCTTCCGGTGTCCTTACCAGGATTTCTTCAGGTTCGCGGAAACGTAATCCGCGGGTAAATTTTCCAGATTTCACACCAGCAAACTCAAAAGGAATGGATTGATCTCCAAAAATTGCCAGCATCCAACGAATCGGTCGTGAGAAGGCGACGTTGCTATCATTCCAGCGCATTGCCAGATCAAAACGGAGTGAACCAACCAGTTCAGCTAAGGATTCTGCCAGCACCTGTGCTGTAGGTCGACCCGGAGAACGCAGCCTTGCCACCGCGTATTTACCCCCATTGATCTCTCTTATATGGATATCGCTCACCTCGATCCCCTTACTGCGGGCAAACCCTTCAGCTGCTTTGGTCGCCTTCCCCTGGGCATCGAAAGCTCGTTCAGCAGGAGGCCCTTTGATTACCTCTTCTACATCTCTTTGACGCCCCTCCAACCCCTCCACATAGACTACCAATCGGCGGGGCGTTCCCATCACTTGGATCTTTCCGTGCTCCAAGCGAAATTTCTCTAAGAACTGCGGCATTCGCTGGCGCAGCTGATCTAGAGCAGAAGTAAGGTCTCCGGATGGCAGCTCCTCCGTCCCGATCTCGAGTAGAAATGGTGTTGTCTTATCTGCGTTGCTATCGATAGGCTGCATCTCTTCAGGCTCTTCCGCCCTTACACCGACCAATCCCCCGCCGTTAATTTCTGCACTATGGTTTAACTCCGGCTTTATAAAAGGGAACTCGAGTTTCTGTCTCTGAGCGAGATACAATTCGGATACACGTCGAGCGAGCTCGCGCATCTGCGCAAAGGACACCTGACGTTCTGTAACTCCAACAGCGCCGCGCGTGTCCAGGACGTTGAAGGTATGCGAGCATTTTAATAAATAATCGTAGGCGGGTAAAACCAATCCTTTGTCAATTGCTGTATCAGCCTCAGCCTTGAACAGGTCGTACATCTGGCGCAGCCTGTCCACATCGGCGATTTCAAAATAATATTTGCTATGCTCCCGTTCAGCCTGCAGGTTTATATCGCCAGCGCTCAACCTGCCATCCCAACAAATCCCGTGGAAACCATCAACACGCTGCAGCGCAATTGCAATCCGGTCCAGCCCATATGTGATTTCTACCGAGACTGGGTTCAGTGTTACCCCCCCGGCTTGTTGAAAATAGGTAAATTGAGTAATCTCTTGCCCATCTAACCAGACTTCCCAACCCAAACCCCAGGCGCCCAAAGCTGGCGATTCCCAGTTATCTTCCACAAAACGGATATCGTGCTTTCCAGGGTCGACACCCAATGCCTGCAGCGACTCAAGGTATATCTCTTGAGGATTGCCTGGATCAGGTTTGAGAATTACCTGGAACTGGTAATGCATCTGCATGCGGTTAGGGTTCTCTCCATAGCGGCCATCATCAGGCCTGATTGAAGGCTCAACATAAGCCACCTTCCAGGGTTCGGGACCCAATATCCTTAAAAAGGTTGCCGGGTTCATCGTCCCTGCACCAACCTGGCTGTAGTATGGCTGCCAGATTACACAGCCCTGCTCAGCCCAGAATCGCTGTAATGTCATGATGATTTCTTGAAAATTCAATGCTGGCGTCATTTTCTCATCTTTTTCCTTTACCTCTATCTTAATCAAATAGATTATAAACCTAACCATGCCGGATTGAGTGTATAATGTCCTGGAGAATGCGGGGGATGAAAAACAACCTGGAGGTACATTGATATGGTCATGCCGGTTATCCAGTACGCACCTGAAACCTGCGCTTGGTGTGAAGGGAGCGGGAAATTCGGTAATTATCAGGATTTATGCCTGGTATGTGGTGGTTCAGGGAGTGTATTAGTAGCCCAACCCGCTCGACCTTGCCCCCACTGCGATGGCACTGGTATCCTTGAAGTTGGTGAGTTCGAAGACCGCTGCAAGATTTGCGGCGGTTCAGGTTGGTCGCATGTTTATAAACAAAGTCAAAGCAGCAGATAAATAAACATCCACTCAATCTGCTGAGCCAGGTTGTATAAAAGGCTCTTCCTTTATCGCTCGTTCACCACTTACCACTGGAGTTGCCGGAGTTGCAGGTGTTACCTGTCCCTGTTCATCCACAACATCTGGGAGTTCAACTTCAACCCGGCGGATGTAGGGGTGTAAATAACCGCTGGCTGTTACCAGGACGGTGATTAACCCAATGAGAGATATCAGCAGACCGGTGCCCCGTGAAGGTCCAATCCCAAAGATAGGACCCAGAGTATCGACTAGTGCACCCCCTTCAACCAGCAATGGTCTGAACACATTATCCGCTAAAGGTCCCGCAGTGATGTAAGCCAGGGGTAATGTTGACCAGGCAATCATGCGTCGTACTGCAAAAACACGTCCCTGCACTGCGGGGGCTACTTTACTTTGCCAAAGCGCCTGGGAAGATCCATTAACAATCGGATGGACAAACATCATCCCGAAACCAGCGACAGCCATCAGAGGAATCGAGGGTCTCAAGCCTAATATCATGGTGAATACCCCTCCAATCATCAGGAAACCCAACACCCCATGAATGCGCTTTCTAGGTCCACCCCAGGTGCTCATCACCAGTGTGCCCAACAACATCCCCACACCGATCAGGGAAGCCAGGAATCCCAGCATTTGAGGGTCGGTCATATCCAAAACCATTGGCGCGAGCAAAGGGTTCCACAAACCAGAAAGGAAATTGGTCGAGGCAAAAATGAGTAACAGGCCAAAAAGGCCGGGTCGGGCGATGATATACTTCCAGCCATAAACTGCCTCTTTGAGCATCGGTTGCTTTCCAGCTGTTTCTTCAGGCGTACCTTTGGGTCGAGGTATACGCACGAGAAGCAAGGTAGCAATTGCAACTAGAAAAGTGGCAAAGTCAATGAAAATAACCCCTTTTAAACCGATGGTCACAAATAGAACACCTGCCACAGCAGGGGAAACCAGTTGAGAAATCGCTTCCCCAATTTGCACCATTCCCCCAGCCCTACCCAGTTGTGATTTTGGCACCAGCATTGTTGTTGCAGCTGAGTAAGCGGGCCATTGGAATGCATTCGCTGCGGAATAAAGTGCCGTGGCGATGTAGATTTGCCAGATTTCAAGCCTACCCAGTAACAGCAGTGACAAGACTACCAATGTGCCGACCATAGCGCCGCTGTCGCTGAAAACCATGACCCAACGCCGGTCGAAGCGGTCAGCGAGAACACCAGCAAACGGGGACACTAGCAGGTTTGGGAGCGCATATGCCAGCATATTCAACGCGAACAATGTGGTTGAGCCGGTCTCCTGGTAAATCCACACACCCAGTGCGAACCCAGTTAACCCCGAACCCAGGGTTGACACCAGCTGCCCAAACCAGACGACACCAAAAACTTTCATGCCCCGAGAATACTTCTGTTCTACCATTTAAGGCATTTCCTTCTGTATAAATTCGGTTTCCATTGCCTAATTCATATCCTTTGCCTATAAAATGAACGGGTATTTCCGTTTTTGTAACCATGATCCCATGATTCAATATGACAATGATGGGATTATAAGATTATTCAATATTTCTGTCAATATCGTTTAGATATATTGAGGTATATATTTGTTATTTGTAATATGATTTTAATTTAGTCTTTTTCCCACCCCTACGGACTAATTTGCGAAAATTTACTACATATATCTGAAATTCATTCACCCTCCAGCTCTCGGGCAAGCTGAACGTATGATCCCAATACCGTTCGCGCCTTATGACAGTTCATAAACCTGGTAGGTGGAGCTCCAAATAACCTTATTTCCCCCCGATTCTTGTATCTCCCCAAAAGCTGACCGCTCATAGCTCTATCAAGCGAATATTTAAGGCTATCAACACTGCGCAGCCTCTCATAAACATCTTTTTGGAAAGCGAGTACTGCACCAATGCCTGGTATGAAGCTCTGAATGGATCGTGCTATTCTGCGATTCTCTTCCGCAATTATCAAACTCATTGCGCTTCTGCCAAACAATCGCCTCAGACCTTGAACGCCTCCCCACTTGGGATCGCTGGCCGGGCTGGGAAACGAGTAGAAAACCTCGATGCCTATCCTGAAAGGGGAGCTGTAGTCAAGGTTGAACAATCTCGCCTGCCTTTCCTGGTTAATGGTTTCCCGATTTGTTGCAAAGTCGGATATCAAGGCATCAGATGGGAATTGCAGGATGCGTAATTCTCTCAGAGCCTTCCAGAAGCGATGTTCTTTATCTTTGCCTTCATGTGCAAAACAAATGCCCAATTCCACAGAGTGCGGCGCCGGATTGCCAAGTAAAATGAGCAACGGACTGCGATCGTCGACCATCGGGCTGACGAATGACTCGCTGCAATATCTCAGCTTATCCCCCTCCAGAATACAGACTTTCTGCAGAGTCGGATCGCTATCGAAAAATTCGCGCCATCTGGAGTGAAAAGCTTCCCGCTCATGGCTTTGCGGGTAAAGCCCTGTTAAGTCAATTTCAAATTCTTGGGTTCCAAATTCACCTTTCTTGCAACTCAACATATGAAATTCTCTTATTAACCAATCACAGTCGTTTTCGCTTCAGGTGTTTTGGTATGCTCTGCCTCTACCGTGATGCCAATACCACCGCGTGGCTTGAATACTCCCTTCACCTTGATCCAGTGCGGGTCGAGGGCGGCACGCAGATCTTCAAGCATTTGGTTGGTGACATGCTCGTGAAATACCCCCTCGTCGCGGAATGACCACAGGTACAGTTTGAAGGATTTTGATTCGACGATCTTCTTGTCTGGAATGTATTGCACCTGGATGGTGGCAAAATCCGGCTGACCGGTCATCGGGCAAACACAGGTGAATTCATCTGTCTCCAAAGTCACCAGATAATAGCGCTGCGGAGTTCGGTTTGGGAAAGTCTCCAGCTTTTTACCTGGCTTCACCTGGCGCCCCAGGATAGTTAAATCCTCTAAATCCGATGGTTCTGTCATAATATTTCTCGCTTC
>JACUUU010000267.1 GCA_014859065.1 Anaerolineales bacterium | reverse complement strand
TTTACACCCCTTGGGAACGCCGGCCGGGCGAAGGTGAACCCTTCTATATCCCCGCCCAGGACAGCGGAGAAGGCCAGACCCAAGTCCGTGAACGCTTTGACCCATTCCCCGGATCACCCGGTCAGGCATTGGTGCCATACCACGAGGTCTTCTCTGCCTACATGGAAGTAGCTAACCAGGCTGTCGACCAAAGCTATATTCCTAACAGCTTGAAAGATTTCATTAGAGAATATTTCTCCCAGCTAGAACCATAAGGGATAGTTATTAAAGAGATTGGGAAACGAAAAATCCCGAGTTCCCAGGTTAAATGTGATGATGAAGACGATCTCGTTTAGATTTAATGGTTTCAAACCAATCCTACTATTAACAGTAACTCTGGCATTAGTCCTGTTATTTAACATAACCACTGCTTACGCTTGCAGCTGTGCTCCGCCAGGCACACCACAGGAATCTCTACAGGATTCCACCGCCGTTTTCAGTGGGCAGGTGATTCGTATCGACACACCTGCTGCTGTGGGAGGCATTATCAGCACAGCTGATCCGCTCAAGGTAACTTTTCAGGTGATAGAAATCTGGAAAGGTCCCCTGGGAAACCCTTTGATCGTTCAGACAGCTCGCGATAGTGTATCTTGTGGTTACAATTTTTTGATTGGACAGGAATATTTGGTTTACGCTTATGGGTCAGAATCCGACCTGCAAACGAATATCTGCACCCGCACCACTCCCTTAACCAACGCGGCAGGAGACCTACAAGCGATTGGCTCAGGTTCTGTGCCACCTCCTTTCGAGAATGGATCTTCACCTAGCTCGATAAACTGGCTGCTGGTCATCTCAATCCTATTTCTAGTATTAGCCCTGGCTGCTTTCATGATTGTTTTGCTTTACCGTCCGCGCGGCACACATTCTTCAGCCTGATTGTTTGTAGAGAATTCACTTGGCTAAACCTCACAACAAACCCATTCTAGTTAAAGGACACAGCGATTATGAACCAAACCTCAATCACAGTGGATGATTTCCTCACGATAAGCAGTGCCATTGAAGAACAGGTTGGTCGTGTTATCGTAGGACAGCGATTGCTGGTACGTCAGACTCTTATCACCCTATTAGCAGGCGGCAACGCGCTTTTGGAAGGTGTACCAGGGCTTGGTAAGACCATGTTGGTGCGCACCCTGGCAGATGCAATTGACTGTGCCTTCTCACGCATCCAATTTACCCCAGACCTGATGCCGGCTGATATTGTCGGCACCAACCTGATCGTCGAAGACGAGGAAGGTCGTCGTCGTTTCCAGTTCGAGGCTGGACCGATCTTCGCCAACCTGGTGTTGGCTGATGAGATCAATCGCGCCACACCTAAGACTCAATCAGCTATGTTAGAAGCCATGCAGGAACGCTCTGTGACCGTTTCTAAGGTCACTCGTCCATTACCGAAACCTTTCTTCGTCCTGGCGACTCAAAACCCACTGGAGATGGAAGGCACCTATCCCCTACCTGAAGCTCAATTGGATCGTTTTTTCTTCAAAGTCGATGTGCCATTTCCATTGATCGAGGAGCTGGTTGACATAGCTGAACGCACAACCGGCGCACACGTCACCAAGGCTGAACCAGCTGCAGATGGCGAGACCATCCTGGCAATGCAAACCCTGGCACGCGGTGTGCCGATCGTTGAACATGTCACCGCATATGCCGCTTTGCTGCTGCGCGCCACTCACCCAGACGACCCCAACTCTCCAGAGATCGTACGCACCTACGTACGCTACGGTGCCAGCCCGCGCGGCATGCAAGCCATGATCCTGGCAGGGAAAATATTGGCTTTATTGGATAACCGCTACAACGTCGCCTATGATGATCTGCGCCAATCAGCGCTGCCTGCGCTCCGCCACCGCATTATCCTCAATTTCGAAGCGCAAGCTGAAGGAGTTTCACCAGACTCCGTGATCCAAGGTTTATTGGAGGCAGTCGTTCCGGAGACTGTATGAAACCAGACACTCTCTTCGATGAAACCTTCCTGCGGAAGTTAGAGCGCCTGGCGATCATGTCCAGGAGGTCTATGTCCGGACAGCTCCAGGGTGAACGCCGCAGCACCAAGCGTGGTCAATCGGTTGAATTCGCTGACTTTCGCCCCTATGCGACTGGTGATGATTTCCGCCGGGTTGATTGGAACGCTTACGCCAGGTTGGAACGCTTGTTCATCAAACTTTTTGTCGAAGAGGAGGATTTGAGCGTACATCTATTGATCGACACAAGCAAATCCATGGACTGGGGGATTCCTAACAAGTTGTGGTACGCGCAACGTGCCGCCGGTGCATTAGGGTATATCGCGTTAGCTGGTCTCGACCGCGTAACAGTAACCGGTTTAGGTGGACCAGACGGTAACGGCTCGTATTTTCCCCCCCACCGCGGCAAGGCAGCTGCCTACGACCTGTTCACATTCTTGCAGAACTTACAATCTGGTGGTCGGACTGACCTCGCTCCACGATTGCGTTCCTATTCCAACAAAGCGGCTCTTCCCGGCCCGTTGCTGCTCTTCTCCGATCTAATGGACGCTGGTTGGGCTGATGGGCTGCGCTCATTAGCCAGTCGTAGATATGAGATCACAGTACTTCAGATCCTTTCACCCGATGAGGTCGATCCAGACCTATCCGGCGACCTCAAGTTGATTGATTCCGAAACAAACTCCGCAGTCGAGATTACTGCCGATTTCGACTTATTAGCCCGTTATAAGAATAACCTGACTGACTGGCAGACAGAGATCCGCCGTTTTTGCACTGCGCGTGGCATTCATTATGTGCCCATTGTTACTTCCCTACCTTTTGATGAGCTTCTATTTGCCTGGCTGCGCCAGTATATGGTCCTGAAATGAGCACCTCATGAATTTCCTGGCACCCGCAGCGTTTGCATTCACACTATTGATCCCCCTCGTAATCGCCATGTATCTGCTCAAGTTACGGCGCACGGAACAGGTCGTCTCCAGCGTTTATCTGTGGCAGCGCATGGTGCGCGATTTGGAAGCCAATGCACCCTGGCAGCGGTTGCGGCGCAACCTGTTGTTATTCCTGCAGCTGCTGTTTTTGGTTGCGGTAATTATTGCCATCGCGCGTCCCTTTACCTGGGCTGAAGGTGCTTCCGGGCAGGCTGTCATCGTCATCCTGGATAACTCCGCCAGCATGAATGCTAACGATGTATCTCCCAGTCGCCTGGAAGCCGCCAAAACGCGTGCCAGGCAGCTCGTCAATTCCTTACCAGAAGATGCAGCCGTCACAGTAATCACCACGGGACAGAATGCAAATGTGCTTGTTTCTTCCAGCCAGGACCGCCGTCAGGTGCTTCAAGCGATCGACAGCATCCAGGCAGGCACCAGCAGTAGCGACATGACAACCGCTCTTCAACTTGCCGCTGCAATTGCTGCCCGCCAAACCGATGTTGACGTCATCGTCCTCTCGGATGGTCGCTCGACATTTCCAGAGATGTTATCCATAAAGGCACGCCTGAATTACCTTCCCTTTGGATTGAGTGGGGAAAACCAGGCTATCAGTCTTCTCAATGTTGGACAGGCACCTGGCAAAGGAAGTTTAACTGCCTTTGCTCAGATTACCAATTATGCTGACACATCCGCGCAGCGCCGGCTTGAATTTTACGCCGATGGTTTCCTGATCAATGTTTTCGACCTTGAGATTCCCCCCAATGATCAGGTTTCGATCCTGGCTGAAGATCTATCATCTGAGACTAAAATCGTAGAAGCACGCCTCACCAAACCAGGCTGCCTTGAACCTTGCATCGCCGATGCCCTACCCTTGGATGATATTGCCTGGGCTGTCAATCGTTCTGGAGTACCCGCTCGGCTGGCTTTGGTCACTGAAGGCAACCTTTTCCTGGAAGTAGCTTTCAACCTGCTCCCCAATCTTGATGTGACTTACTTTACCGCCAATGAGTATGAATCGCACCTTGCCTCAACACTTGAAGGTACGCCAACAATCACAGAACCCTTCGACCTGATCGTATTCGATAATTACATCCCAACCAGCCTGCAATTACCACCTGCATCTGAAAATGGAGTAGAGAATAGGGACAATACAGCAATTCCATCCCCTTCGATAAATGAGCTTCCACCAGGCAACCTGCTTTTCATCGCGCCTCCTCGCAGCACATCCATTTTTACCGTCACAGGTGCCTTGGATGGGCCCTTCCCACGGCCGGTCGATCTTGAAGATCCTTTGCTGGCTCATGTGAACCTTGCTGGAGTGAACATCTTAACTGCAGCTCGCATCCCCTTGCCAGATTGGGCACGAAACATTATTGCTGGAGACTCAGATGAAACCAGCTTCCCGCTGCTCTTCGCCGGTGAAATCGACACCCGCCGGTTGGCTGTTCTGTCTTTCGATCTCCACCATTCCGATCTGCCTCTTCAGATCGCCTTTCCCTTGTTGATTTCCAACCTGACTGGATGGCTGGCTCCAGGTAAAGGTGCGGATTTAGCTACTGAAATTTCTCCCGGGACACCAGTTTCACTTACCCTGCCGCTTGGAGTGGAGAGTGCTTTTCTAACTCGTCCTGATGGCAGTCGTGTGCGCATTACTGCAGACGAAGAGCGTTTGATTTTTGCAGAAACCAACCAACTAGGCGTTTACGAGGTGACCTGGGAAGGATCAGAAAGTATGTATTTCAGTGTCAACCTCTTCTCTCCTCAGGAATCTGAGATCAAACCGGTTGACAACCTGCAAATTTTCGGAATCGACTCCACCGATGGTGAAGGGCAAACTGGACTTGCCCGCCGAGAATGGTGGCGGCCGTTAATTTTCTTTGCTCTGGGAATCGTGCTCATAGAATGGCTGGTTTACCATCGTGCCACTTTATTCCGACTGGGTTCAAAAATTAAACCTTACTTCTCCCAGCTACCCATTGGAAATCGGGAATGAACACATAGATTGGATGAAAACAACTCGCTCTTTGAAATATGTGAATTCTCTGGATATTTGCATTATGGTTGCTGATTAATGGTGCCTGAATCATGAATATCGCTTTTGTCTACCCCCACTACCTCTGGTTGCTTTTGCTGCTCCCCCTGACAGGGGGATTGGCAATACTCGCTCCCCGCCGTCCA
>JACUUU010000266.1 GCA_014859065.1 Anaerolineales bacterium | reverse complement strand
GCGGTTCAGGCATTTGTTTCCATCGCCGCAGGCGAGCAGGTCGGCGTGGTGATACCCCCAGAACCGGAGGAACAACCTTCCAGAACGTTATTACAGACGTTATTGCCATTTTTATGCCTGGTCACATTCCTGTTGGCTGGGGGCTTGGTGGCAGCATTTTTACTGCGTAATCGTGTTGGCGATTTTAAATTACCCTCATTTCGAGGCAGAACAGCCACCTCTACGGAGGAGGTTGAAGCTGATTACGGCGAACTGGAACAGGCACCACCGTTGGCTCAGTTCATGACCACTTACAACCTTGGCAATGACCTGTATGATGATTCCTTCAGCATCGACTCTCAGACTGGAGAGTTCCTGGGCGAGTGTGGGGTTGGTATTTCAGAAACAATCGGGGTTGGAGAACCCAAGCGGGTTATTGCTTTTGAAGTCTGGCTATTTGATAAGAATGATATTCAAACCGTCACACAAGTCCTAATGAGCGAACATGCATTTACTGACGAAGCGACTTTGAATCGCCTGGAGGCTAAGGGAGAACCAATTGTAGCTGAACCTGGAAGAGAATTAGTTCTCGAAACCGCGACATTACAATTGTCTGCTCGGGTGATTGACATGTCCTATGGTTCAGGCGCACTTCCGCCAGAAAGCTATTTCGAACGGGTTACTTTAGAACTTGTAGTCTGGCCCAAGGCTTGAACCCAGGTACGTAATAAGATAGGGAAGAGGCTGTCCGAAAAGTGAACAGCCTCTTTTTAGTACTATCTCAAATCGAATTGAAGCGTCTTGAGTTGGTCCCGTATAAGAGATTAAATGATGTAAACAGAATAGATTAGATTACTTAATCTCAAGGATTTTTAGTCTAACTGTCCCCGCAGGAGTTCTAGCTTCAACTTCATCCCCAACTCGTTTTCCCAGGATGGCGCTCCCGAACGGAGATTCATTCGAGATTCTCCCTTGTCTGGGGTCTGCTTCCTTAGCACCAACTATCTGGTAAGTTTCTGGAGGTTCTTCTCCTTCTTGAAATGTGACATAGGCGCCCAACTCAATAATATCACGCGAATCTATCGACTCGTCGATAAGGATTGAGTTCTGTAATAAATGCTCTATTTCTTGAATGCGTCCTTCTAGAAATGCTTGTGATTCTTTAGCGGCATGATAATCAGCATTTTCAGAAAGGTCTCCCATCTGGATAGCTGCGCGTAAGCGTTTAGCAATTTCCTGACGAGCAGGTCCTTTTAAATTTTCTAGCTCTGCTTGCAAGCGTTCTCTCCCATTAGTGGTTAAATAGTACTCTTCACTCATTAAAACTCCAATATTTATGGTTTAACAGCTGGGTTAAATAATTTTATATGTTCATCTATACTGAAACGGTCGGTCATACCGGCGATATAATCGCAAATCGTCCGTTCTTTGCCGCGTTCAAGGATCAAGTCTTGTATGTGAAAGGGGAGCATTGTTGGGTCAGATTGATATGCATAGAACAAGTCGTTGATGATTCGCTCTGCTTTAACAGCCATTCGGATGACACGATGATGGCGGTAAAGGTTTTTGAAAAGAAAGTCCTTCAGTTGGCGGTTGCGCCGCTGCATATCTTCACTGAGGCAAATTACATTGTGTGGGTGCTGGCGAATGTCTTCCATGGATTTTACAAGACTTTCTCTCAAACACTGGTCGGTAGCTGTAACAATATCGTCGACTTCAATGCCTATCAATCGCCTGATGAGGCGATGTCGGTTAAGATCATCTAATTCGCCGCCTCTCCAACCGATGCTCTCGGCAACGATTTCCCACAGGATCACCCCTTTGAGCATTTCGGGGGTGATCATTCCGGATCTCAAACCATCGTCCAGATCATGTGCAGTATAAGCCAGTTCATCAGCCACATTGGCGATTTGCGCTTCTAAAGGACTTCTTAATTTTGGTTCGTATTCATTGGCATCGGCAATATCATATTCAGTTTCATGTTTTACAATCCCCTCACGGACTTCCCAGGTCAAATTCAAGCCGGGGAAATCTGGGTAGCGGCGTTCTAATTCGGTTACGATGCGCAAAGACTGTTTATTGTGGTCAAACCCACCATATTCCCGCATTAGCCGCCGAAGACTATCTTCCCCAGAATGACCAAAGGGTGGATGACCCAGGTCATGAGCCAGACAGATGGTTTCGACCAGGTCTTCGTTAACCCCCAATGCTCGCGCAATGGTTCTGCCAATTTGAGAGACTTCAAGTGAGTGGGTTAGTCGTGTGCGGTAATAATCTCCCTCAGAGGTAATAAAAACCTGGGTTTTATACTCCAGCCGGCGAAAGGCGGTTGTGTGTATGATGCGGTCCCGATCACGCTGGAATACAGTTCGATAATCAGGTTCATCTTCTGGATATTGGCGCCCACGGGAGAATTTACTCAAACAAGCGTATGGTGCAAGAGTTTTCTCTTCAATGTCCTCAAGTTTTTGGCGTGTAAAATACATGATCGCTCGCAATCTAAGTTTCAGGTCATAGAATTTGAGATTTCAACCTGGGAGTTAGGCGTGTATTATAACGTAGAAAACCAATGAAATGAAAATTAAGCAGCAGCAGGCGGATTTGTTATCAATGTCCCTGGTAAATCTCCCAATAATGCGTTTCTAACTACACCAGACTTTTCACCAGAAAAGATCAAGACCTTCAGATGGGGCAGTTGCTGAACCAATTCAACCATTTGTGTCACTTTGTTAGCCATACCGCCAGTTACATCGGTTCCATTCGATTCGCCTAAATAGGCGGTTATTTGTTCCATATTGGCGGGGGTGATCTTTGGCAGCAGTATAGTGCAGGCTGGGTAATCTGCCCATACGCCTGGTTCCAACCCAGCTAAAAGTAGCCGTTCTGGGTGGAGGTTACGCGCTAGGTGTCTGAACAGGTCTTCTGTTGAAAGGATGGTGCCGCCCAGCTGGTGGTCGAAAATCACGTCTCCATATATAACCGGGATCAACCCGACTTTTAAAGCTGATCGAATTGGATCAAGATGCCAGGTGTGGACTCGACCAGCAGATGCAGTCAGGCTGGCGGAGGGAGGCAAGCAGATGGCAGGCAACCCCACTTCGTGGAAAGATTTCATCACCAAATGATTGAGAGCAACCGCATCTCGCCAAACTTCTACAAATCCTTGCCAGTCTTTTTGAGAGCGCACCCCCTGACGGGTGCCATAGAGTTTAGCAGGTACATGGGCAAATGAACCAGCGCCATGTCCTACTATCAACTTAATATGAGGATTCTTAGAGCGAGCTGCCGATATCTCTTCAGCCAGGCGGGAAATGGTTTGAAGCCGGGCGGTGCGTGGTTGTGTTTTGTCGGTGATCAGAGATCCACCTAATTTTAGCAATTGTAGGTCAGGGAATTCAGTAGGGAGGGGTTTGTTCATGGAAGTTGGGGGTTGGGATCTATCTTACCTGGGTGGGTATCACTCTGGTTGCTCCAGCAGATTTCAGGATCTCGCTGAGCTCGGTTGCCTGGAGTTCGGACGCCAAGACAATCACGTTGCCACCGCGACCTCCACCAGAGAGTTTGGCGCCCAAGGCACCAGCATGCTGGGAAGCTTGGACAAGATTTTCAATTTGCTGAGATGACAAGTCTAGTTCGCGCAGTAACTGATGATTTGCATTCATTAACTCACCTAGCTTTTCAATACTCCCGCTTTCGATCGCCTTGCGAGCGTTTTGTACGACCTCAGCAATATTATCGAATATCCCCTCGTAATAATCTGAGCGCTCGATCCAGGCACGACGCACATCACCAACTGTGATAGAGGTTGGAGAAGGCACTCCAGTATCAGCGATGAGAATTGTAAAGGGTTTGGGAAAGGAAATTATCTCAATAATCACTTGATGGTCGCTTATTCGCTGAAAATAGACTGGTTTCTGAAAAGTGGTGACAGTATTGTCAATACCTGATGGTGTCCCGTGGTGAAGTTTTTCAATCTCGTATGAAAGATTTGAGACTTGTTCGTTGGATAAGCGTCGACCGAGGTAGTCTGACAATGCTCGAATGATGGCAACTGTAACGGCTGCACCGGAGCCCAATCCTGCTGCAATTGGAATTGTGGAACTAATCCTAATCACCAACGCTGGTGGGTGGGATATTTTCAAGGTATCGAAAACACTACGAACAGTTGCTGCCAGGGGATTTTCTGCTGGCAATTCTGATAGCAGCGCTTCAATTTTGATGTTTGGGGCTTGGATGAGAACACTTCCTGATGGCTGATGAATCCCAGGTGTAATAATGGCTTTTGCCCGCACTTGTTCTACCGGGACGGCGATAGCTGGACGTCCATAGACAACTGCATGTTCTCCGAATAATATGATTTT
The DNA here is from genome assembly GCA_014859065.1 of Anaerolineales bacterium. Classification (GTDB taxonomy): domain Bacteria; phylum Chloroflexota; class Anaerolineae; order Anaerolineales; family UBA4823; genus Kmv39. The sequence goes on along the minus strand of JACUUU010000266.1, from coordinate 780 downwards.
CCCAGGTACAGAGGCGGAAATTGCTGGCATTGAAGCTTAAAACTAATCAGGAATGAGATAGAATACTGCCACTACAGCAAGTCCCCACAGGATAATCACAACTTGTAAGGGACGATCTGTGAGTACGACATCCTCGGGGGAGCCTCCACGTTGATTCATTTGGATCAAATAAAGATAGCGAAAAATGCCGTAGATAACAAATGGAATCGTCAGCATCATGGAATGATTTTGGGGTAAATTAGTTGCAGAGAAGGTGTAGAGGCTGTAAGCGACAATGGTTGTCGCCGAGACAATCGTGATTAATTGATCGAGTAAAGGAATGGTATAACCTTCCAATACCCGCCGGTGGGCATTTGCTCCATCAGCCAGCAAGGAGAGTTCTGCGCGGCGTTTTCCCAGGCCGATATACAATGCCAGTAGAGTGGTGACAACATAAAGCCAGGGTGAAAACCGAGCCACTTCGATCAAGGAAACACCGGCTACTACTCGCAAAACATAGAAACTGGCGAGTATGAAGACATCGATCAATGGGACATGTTTTAACCAGTTCGAGTAAGCGAAATTAATGAACAAATAGATGAAAACTACTAAAGCGAAAGAAGGCTCGAGCAGATAAGAGAATAGCAAAGTGAACAGCAGAAAGACGACAACTGAACCCCGAGCGACGTTGATTGGGAGTAATCCAGAAGCAATGGGTCGCAACCGCTTCTTAGGGTGTTGTTGATCAGCCTCGATATCTGCCAGATCATTGATAATGTACACAGTGCTGGCTGCGAGTGA
>JACUUU010000265.1 GCA_014859065.1 Anaerolineales bacterium | reverse complement strand
ATTAATCGCCTGATCAGAACCAAGGAGCAAAAACCATGAAACTCAGCGCGCGTAACATTTTTAAAGGGACTGTTGTGAAGATCAGCCGCGGTGCTGTCAATTCGGAAGTAATCATCCGATTGGAGAATGACACGGAACTGGTTTCGATCATTACCAATGAATCGGTGGATAGTTTGGGATTGAAAGAGAACACTCCGGCATACGCCGTGATAAAAGCATCCAATGTCATGGTGGCAGTTGATTAACAAACTGAGATTGTGAAATAGATTTCCACCAGCTAATTTGAGGATTCGCGCTATGGGGCAATCGACTAGCTTTAAAAAATGGCCGCTGGTGATCGTATTGCTTTCTATGTTTGTGGTGCTGGCATGCTCACGCCGCGAGGACGCAGTCCAGGCTACTAGCCCCGCTGTCCAGCCAACACGCAGTACCCCTACCCAAGCCCCCGAGACTGTTCTGCCAACATCGCCTTCACCTGGCGAGCCTACAGAAAGTTCCCTTCCGCGTCCAACCACAACCCTCCAAGTAATACTGCCAGCCGAGGAGTTGGTCCAACCAGCTGATTTTACCTATCTGGGTGCCTTCCGTTTACCGGATAGCGGTGAACGCCCGCTCACCTTCGAATATGGGGGCAATGCCATGACTTTTCGCCCTGGCGCACCAGCACCTGGTGGCGGACTCCCTGGCTCGCTTTTCATCTCCGGGCATGACCGTCTCCCCTACGGTGAATTACCGGATGGCAGCCAAATTGCCGAAGTAACCATCCCCATACCATCCCTCTCCCGCAACCTGGCAGACTTGCCCCAGGCGGAGTTCATCCAGGGTTTCCACAACGTGACGGGCGGATATTTTACCCAAATGGAAGAGATCGTGCGTATGGGAATGGAGTACCTCGAAGCTCCAGAGGGAAGCCCGAAAATCCACCTCGCCTGGGGTCAGCACTTCGAACCATATCCACCAGCCGCAACCCATGCCTGGTTCAGCCCCGACCTTTCAGCCCCCAACTTGCAGGGCGCCTGGTTCATCGGGGACCAGTCTTTTTATGCCGTCAATGATTACTTGTTTGCTATCCCCTCTGGCTGGGCAGATGCTTACATCGAGGGCCGCTACCTGGCGACTGGTCGTTTCCGCGACGGCGGCTGGAGCGGGATGGGACCGGCAGTCTTCGCTTACCGTCCCTGGATGCAGGATGGCAGTCCCTCACCCCCCAACACACGCCTGCCCGAAACCACGCTGCTGCTTTATGAGAATTCGATCTACAACGAGAATATCGAACGCTGCCTGGATGGCTACCAGCACCCTGATGAGTGGGCTGGTGGAGCTTGGATAACCAGCGGTAGCGGTAAGGCTGGATTGCTGTTTGCGGGCACCAAAGCGAGTGGAGATAAGTTTTGGTATGGCTACACCAACCCTGCCGGGCCAGAATATCCCTGTGTGGATGGCGATTTCGTGGGGCAATTTCCCGTTTGCCGCCTGGCGGATGGCTCTGACTGCCCGCCTGAAGACCTAATAGAGTGCAGCGGGCATGATGACTTTCGCGGCTGGTGGTCGAGCCGTTTTGATGCCCAGTTCATTTTGTATGACCCGACTGACCTGGCGCGCGTTGCTGTCGGTGAACTCGAACCCTGGCAGCCACAGCCGTATGCCATGATAGATATTGATGAGCACCTCTACTTCAACCCGCCAGAGTGGGATCAAGCTATGCTGGGTTTGGGGGATCAACGCCGTTACCGCATCGGGGATGTGGCATATGATCGCGAGAATGGCTTGATCTATGTGCTGGAGCTGTTTGGTGACGGTGCTAAACCGGTAGTGCATGTATGGCAGGTGGAATAGTGAACGCTCATCCCCTTTACCGCTGTTAGGAGAATAAATTTCCACGCCAAGCATTTAACACCTCTGTGGGTTATCAGCATCTCGTAATGGGTGGAAGGACGGGCTTAAGCCTTTTCATTGATGGCTGAGGTCTGTCTGGTTGATGGTTGCCGTAGGGAGTTCCAAGTGTGGATTTATTAGTTGGTTCATCACCCAATCAGGAGAGAGTATGACAAGTAATTCGATTATTGAGACACTGCTTAACCGCAAATCGATCCGCAAGTATACAGACCAGGTGCCAGCGGATGAGGTCGTGGAAACCGTTGTGCGTGCCGGACAGCAAGCACCATTTGCTTACCAGATGGGCAGTCTGCTGCTCTCACGCCATCGCGATCATAACCCCTTCAAGGCACCTCTGTTCTTCATTATCTGTGTTGACTCTCACCGTCACGAAGCGATCATGGCACACCGCGGCTGGCAGATGGTGCAGAACGATTTGTCACTGCTGCTCCTCGGCATCCAGGACGCGGCGCTAATGGCAGAGAACATGGTCATCGCTGCCGAGAGCGTGGGGATGGGCAGCTGCTTCCTGGGAGGCGTACCTTATCAAGCAGCCAGGTATGTTGAGCAGTTCAATCTCCCGCCGCGCGTCTTCCCTCTAGTTGGTCTCGCGATGGGATACCCGGCTGAGAATCCACCGCCCCGCCCCCGCTATCCTCTCGACTTCGCCATGTTTGAGGGGCAGTACCCCCAATTCAGCCAATCTCAGGTCGAGCGAGCGGCAACCGAGATGGATCGGGGCTATCTGAGCCAGGATTACTACCGCCAGCGGAAAGCCATGATCCGCCTGGAGGGCGAGCGCCAGGAGACCTTCACCTACGACACCTACTCCTGGACAGAGCATATCTCGCGCAAAACCGGGCAGTGGGGAGAATCTCCTGACGTCTTGCTAAACCAGTTCGCCAGGTGCGGTTTCCATATACCCGGCTTTGATGGTTCCGAGCAAGATTGACCATCGCATGCGGCTCAAGCTTGCTTTGTATGCGCTGGTTTGCTGTGCCCTTGACAGTCCTGTGATCCTGCTGTTTTTGAAGGTCACCAACCTCCCTTCAATCCCTCTCGGGATGTCTGGCTAACTTGTTGAGCTTCCAGGTTGCCCAGGCAAGAAGGCACAGGTTGAGGGCAAGCATACCTAACCCGAACAGGTTGCGGGCTTGCTGTGGATTTAATAGGTAGAGCAGCACATAATAAAGGGGTGGTCCAGCAATCCAGACCCAACGCCAGGCTGGTGGGATCGCTTGTTTCAAGTCCAGGATCAGCAAGAACGGGATTAACAACGCCAATAGGTAAAAGTGCGAGTGCCAGGTGACAGCAAAGGTTGCTGCCAGAGAAGCCACGATCAGGGTTATAAATCCTACGCTTGATAACGGGAAGCGCCGTGTCCACAGGTAAAGCGTGATCCCTACAACCAGGGAGATTCCAATGATCGCCACTGACCAGGCAAACCAGGCAGGCAGGATCGTTTCCAGGTTGAGGGCTAAAGCCCTTAAATTCATCATCGTCGCGCCAGTTTGGATCAATGCACCTAAAAACTGAGTAGCCAGCCTTACCGCAGACAGCACACCTTCCCAACCAGCCAGCAGCGTAGATGCAAGCAAGATTACCGCGGCGCTGCAAGTAAAGCCCAAAAGCGCAACCCAGTTCTTGCGCATGATCAGACCTGGCAGCAGCAGGATCAGGATGTGAGGCTTCATCAGGAATCCCCCCAACCAGGTCCCACTCAAAAAATGCCGCTCTCTAACAGCAGCCAGCCCGAACTCACCCACACAGATCAGCAGCAGGATGTTTATCTGCCCTAAGACCAGGTTCGAAAAGATGGGCAGGCAAAGCGCCCACTGTAGGATTCGAACGAACCTCTTTTTATCACCAAGTGCATGGGTAATGCGAGCAAGGTAAACCAGGAGGGTTGTCAGGTTAAGAGTTACCCACAGGATATAGGCATTGGTGAAATCCAAGAAAGTGAACGGCAGGAAAATCAACCCGAATACTGGCAAATATGGCATATATACAAACAACTGGGGCGGTGCCGAGCTCCCATCCGGACAGCTATGGGGTAGATCTGCCTGGTACTGCTCTTGGGTTTGGGGGTTGTACACTTCAGCAAAACCGCGCTGGCGCGCAATTTGAGCTGAGGCGTAGTAACCGCGGAAGTCGGTGCCTAAAAACGCGCAGTAGCGAGCAGAGCGATATACATCCAAGCTATAAGCCACCAGGATGACCAACAGCGCCACCCAGAGATAGTCCAGCCATTTGTAAAACCGACTGGATTTTTGCTCAGGGAGAAACGGCTTGGTATCGGAGGGGGTCATTTCGCAATAGTTACAGGGCAAAAGGCTGCATTGTTTCTGGTTGGCATTATTATAATTTCCTTCTGGCAGCTCAACAATCCATCCTTGCCAGCTTCACCAGGTTGGGGCAAAATAACCCCATGCTGATTAGCGTGATCGTCCCGGCATTAAACGAAGCCGAGAGTATTGCGGAGGTGCTGAAAGCCATCCCCGCTAAAAGAGATTTGGAGATCCTGGTGGTGGATGGAGGTTCGAGCGATGTTACTGTGGAGATCGCCGCGGCTTGCGGAGCCCGGATAATTCACGAGCCGCGCCGGGGGTACGGACGGGCATGCGCTAGTGGATTGGCTGCTGCTCAGGGGACGATCGTTGTCTTTATGGATGCCGATTGCGCCGATGATCCGCGCGATATCTCTAAACTGGTTGCGCCAATTTCAGAAGGTGGATACGATCTAGTGCTCGGTTCTCGGTTGGCAGGCAGCATAGCAGCAGGAGCGATGCCCTGGCACCAGCTGATCGGGAACTGGCTGTCTGCCCACCTGATCGGCGTCTTGTATGGTTTGCCGCTGACCGATCTAAGCCCCTTTCGGGCTGTATCCCGGGAAAAACTGTTGGCATTGCAAATGGAGGAGATGACTTATGGTTGGCCAACTGAAATGATCGTCAAAGCAGCGCGGCGAGGCTGGCGTATCCAGGAGGTCCCGGTCAACTATCGTTGCCGCCTGGGAGGACAATCCAAGATCAGCGGCACCTGGCGGGGGTCGTTGCTGGCGACTTATTTTATATTGCGTACTATCATCTGCTATCGATGGGTTTCACCGGCATGAAAGATTCCGTGATCATCGTCATGGCAAAGCAGCCACAGGTTGGCAAGACTAAAACTCGCCTGCACCCTGCCCTCAGCCTGCAAGAGACAGCCAATCTTTATCAAACTCTGCTTCTGGATACCATTAGGCTCGTGACGAGACTGCCCTA
>JACUUU010000264.1 GCA_014859065.1 Anaerolineales bacterium | reverse complement strand
CGATCCGATCAACTTGTAAGAAATGCATGGACCTGTTAATCATGCGTTGTTATCCCTGGCGGTTTACTTTGGGAATACTCGCTTAATCGATAATATGATCATAGGAAGTGATCATGATGTATGAGTTGACCGTTGAGAAAGGTGACAGACCTGTTCTTAGTAGCATTTACTAGTGTTCAGTCAAACATACCTCCATGAAAAGAGAACGTCTTTGAAGGAACACCAGAAGGGTGATGGGAAACTATGTTACTGACAATTGATATAGGTAACACCAATATAACCCTTGGTTTATACCAGGAGGAGAAGCTGGGTCCACGTTGGCGGCTTTCGACAGAACACGATCGTATGCCAGATGAGTACGGTTTGCAGATTTTGGGTTTGTTATCGCACGCCGGCAAATCCCCAGCTGATTTAAGTGGTGTTTGTATTGCCTCGGTTGTACCTCCACTTACCAGCAAGATTGTTCAAGCGTCTATGCAGTACCTGTTGCAGCAACCATTGGTGGTAGATACCGGTGTAAAGACTGGAGTTAGAATTCGATATGAGAATCCTAGGTCTGTAGGCGCTGACCGTATCGTAGATGCAGTTGCAGTTAAACACCTTTATGGTGGACCAGCATGCGTGGTTGATTTTGGAACCGGGACAACCTTTGATGCAATCTCAGCTGAAGGCGATTACCTTGGAGGTGCAATTGCGCCTGGTATAGGGATTGCGGCTGAAGCACTTTATCTGCGAGCAGCCAAACTTCCCAGGGTTGATCTACAAAAACCTCCCGGAGTTATCGGTCGCAACACTGTACATGCTATGCAATCTGGTCTTTTGTTTGGTTATATAGGTTTGGTCGAAGGGATGGTGACCCGGTTTCGGAAAGAACTTGGGGAAAACATGAGGGTTATTGCAACAGGTGGGCTGGCTGAGATAATTGCTAATGAGACTGACTCGATCCAGGTTGTTGCCCCTTGGCTCACGTTGGATGGTTTGCGTCTGGTTTGGGAGATGAACTAGTGTTGCATCGATTTCATTTCTGTGTAGTGTAATTTTCTCACCAAGGATTTAATCTGGTTTCATGAAGCGTTTATAATCTTCTGTATAATAAAAAGTGCATTCTCCTCACTTAAAACCGCCCATTGGGAAATCGGAGCCAACCTCAGTGGGCGGTTTATTTTTAATCCATAGCGAAATCAAATCTCTGAAATTGGCCAGTTGGGAAGGACATCAAAATCCAATGGGTCTCGTTGTCCTTGCTGGAAACGGAAGTGTCCAGCCGCGGCGCTCATCGCTGCGTTATCAGTGCAAAGGAAGATCGGGGGGATATGTATTGGAAGAGAAGCACTATCCTCGAAGGTCTGACGGAGAATCTCGTTCGATGAAACTCCACCGGTAATAAGAACCTCTTCAGCGCTATATTCCCTGGCTGCTGCCAGGGTTTTCTTGACCAAAATATCAACTACTGCACTTTGGAAACTGGCTGCAATATCGTCGACTGGAATAGGCAAATTGCCCTCTTCCAACTTGCGGACTTCACGCAATACTGCTGTTTTCAATCCACTGAAGGAAAAATCCCATGTGCCTTCTAACCAAGCCCGTGGAAAGGAAAAAGCTGCTGGATCACCATTCTCGGCTGCGTTTTGAATCGCCGGACCCCCTGGGTAGGGTAATCCTAACATGCGGGCGACTTTATCAAAAGCCTCACCTGCGGCATCATCCAGGGTACCACCAAGGCGCTGGTACTGCAGATGATCGCTCATCAGGACAAGTTCAGTATGGCCTCCGGAGGCAATAAGTGCTAATAATGGGAATTTTGGTTCCGGGGGAGGGGTTTGATCCGATTCAATCAGCCAGGCGGAATAGATGTGCGCTTCAAGATGATTAATTCCAATTAGAGGAAGCCCACTGCCAATGGCAAGACCTTTGGCAACGTTGAAACCGATTACCAAAGAACCTGGTAATCCGGGACCGCGCGTCACGGCAATCGCATCGACATCATTCAATGTCATGTGTGCCGTTTGCAGTGCGTTATCTATAATTGGGTGGATCGTCAAAATGTGCTGACGAGATGCGACTTCAGGGAAGACCCCACCATACTGGGCATGTAGGTCTATCTGAGAGGCGACTGGATTGGAAAGGATCAGTCTTCCATCTTCAACCACTGAAGCGGCTGTTTCATCACAAGAGGTCTCAATTCCCAAAATTCGAGTAGCCATTATTCCTTTGATTTCCTTTTATTTACCTAATTGCCCTTCAATGGCAATACCAAATCCATAGGGAAATCCGCTAGAACTTCCATTTGACCGTCTGGTCGAACCCACACAGTGTTTTCTAGTCTAACACCCAGCTCACGGTCGGGATAATATAATCCTGGTTCAATCGTCACTACAACTCCTGGTTCCAGGCGGTCTTTATCCGTCGCATTTTTTCCAAACCAAGGGCGTTCGTGGACGTATAGCCCCAGTCCGTGTCCCAGGGAATGTACATATCCTTCCTGGGTTTCCGGGGTGCTTTTGATGGTGGCGTGTCCTTGGGCTTCAAAAAGCTCACAGGTACGCTCCTGGTAAGGCTGGCAGGGACTATGTGCTTTGAGTTCGTTCATGATCTGTTGGTAAACGACCAAAACGTCTTCATAAATTTCATAAACATGATCTGGAGCATAACCAAGGCACCAGGTACGGGTAAAGTCGTAGTAATAGCCTCCACCAGCTTCGCAGGGGAATATATCGAAAACTATGGTCTGACCCTGCCGAATGATATCATCGGGATTACCACTACTGTGTGGGACGCCTGCATCTCGGCCAATAGCAAAAATTGTGCCTTCGGGGTTTTCGGCGCCTCGCTCAGCTAACCACAAATTTATGCGACTTTTCACATCACTAACCTTGAGGGGTTGATCGTTAGATTTTACCAACACGCTCTCTTTAGTTCGATGTGAGCATAAAAACTCAGCTACCAATCCTACTACTTGTGTGGTGATCATACCCATTTTCCGGATACGCTCGACCTGGGATTCATCCTTTGTGGCCATTGCTTGGAGCAGGGTCGAGTCGTTTATCTCACCAATAATTTCAAGATCTGGCAGTCTCTCCTGTAAACCGGAAAAAATGGCAAATGCAAAGCCGGCATCGATTTTTCCATAAACAGACATGCGTCCCTTGGTCAGGTTAAGATCTTCCAGCATTTTGTGATATCGGAGGACAACAGCTTTGGTGTAATCGCCACCAGACTGCTCAAGTAAATCATTTAGTCGATAGTCGGATATATTTTTGGTGGCTAAACCGGTTTTGGCAGCTTCATCACGTTCCATAGGAGTATGGAACAAGATTGGATCTCCACCACGTATCTTTACCAGATCAGCATTAGTTAGATGAGCTCCTCCGGTTAGATAAAACATGGGGGGATTATGTGTGGCAGGTCCTGTTACTAAAATAGCATCCAGGTTGTTGGTAGCCATATACCGATCGATGTCCCTTAGCATGAATACTCCTGTGAATTATCCGTTATTCTAACGGTTCTGAATAAGCTTGTTGGACTATTTGCATAACCGCAGCGCGTGAGAGTTTCTCTTCACCACTTTTTATCACCTCGAGGGTTGCTTCTGCCAGCAGGAGGGGTATTTCGACTAGAAATTTATAAGCTTGATGCGGAACCTGGCTGATGCCAGATCTTGCTTCAAGTAGAAGTCCATTTGCATAATCCAACATATGGTTGTGATTCCAACCAGCTGGAAAAAAATCTACATTGCGTTTAAGATCTTCTTCTCTGTTGCGGAGAATATTTACAGCTTGCAAACCACGTCCGAATTGAATGGCAAACCTTCGATCGATTTGGCTTCCATCAAACCATGCCCATATGTCGCATAATAGCAAACCTACTGCACCAGCTACACTGAATGTATATCCATCAAGGTCAGATTGTGTTTGGATTCTCCATTTATTCGAGACCCACTGCGCCATCCGGTCAGCCATAGCAGCAGCAGCATCCCATATTCGTGGGGCAATTGACGCCGGCGGCTGACAAGCCCATTCACCTAACCGCAGCGTTACCTCAGGTAAGATGGAATTATGTTCGCGAAAAGCTGCGGAAAACTCGTTCATCGAACAATTTTCCATAGGCGATTGTGTTTGGAAGATCAAGCTTATCCGACGAAGTAGTTGTACTTTGGATGCAGAATCTAATCCGCAATGGTCTTCGATTTCATCGATGGCACGCATGCAAAGATAGGCGGCTGCCACCGTCTCTTTGAGAATATCTGGTAAGCGGGTTACCGGGATATAGAAAGTCCTGCTGGTTTCTTCAAGAACTCTAAATAAGTTATGGTTAGTATTCATCTTCCATCCTTAATTAAGCCATTCAAACCCTCTAACAATAAATCATCTTGTTCGGGGAGAACTGTACGTGGGTCGAACACGAGTTTATCATCATACAGGCGTGCGATGATGGGTATTGGTAACTCCCGCAAGTAAGCTATAGCTTTTTTTGGGCTTTTAATTTTTAGCGCTAACAAGCAGGTTGGAAGTGTCTCTTCAGGGAGACTGCCACCTCCAATGGTCGACTGCCCTGGACTAATATCACCAACACCCAGTTTGGATTTCCACCTATCAACGCGAGAACTCAGTTCTTTCAGCGAATAGGAAATCATTCGCCAGACAGGAATTTCCCTTTCAGCTTCATCTTTTAGATAATGCAGTAATGTTGCAGACAGTCCTGCGAGACAGAGTTTATCAGCTCGTAAAGCTCGTGCTAGAGGGTGTTTTTTTAACTTCTTGATCAACTCATCCCGGCCAACAATGATGCCTGCCTGTGGGCCACCAATCAGTTTATCTCCTGAAAAGCAGACCAGGTCTGTTCCAGCAGAGATAGATTCTTGGACCATTGGTTCGTGTCCTAAACCAAATCGTGTTGTATCTAATAAAGCACCAGAGCCAAGATCATCCACTAATGGAACATTAAATTGGTGAGCCAGCGATGCTAATTCAGTGATATCTGGTTCGCTGGTAAATCCGACTAACTTGAAATTCGAGTGATGGGCGTGCAAGATCATTGCGATTGGTTGGTTTGATAACGCATTTTCAAAATCAGATAGATGGACACGGTTTGTGGTGCCAACTTCTACCAGGCGGGCGCCAGACTGAACCATCACATCGGGGAGGCGAAAACCACCACCGATCTCT
>JACUUU010000263.1 GCA_014859065.1 Anaerolineales bacterium | reverse complement strand
TAAGGTTTCACGACACAAAGTAGGGCTGACATAGCACGAAACCTGTAAGCTGCCATCTGGGTTGAGCAAACGAGCCCCCGCTGCACCTACGCCGGGGTTATTTTCCAGATAGTCCAGCATCTCATTGAGCGCCCCTGGTTTGACGACTGTATCTGGATTAAGCAAAAGGATATAAGGAGAGTCAACCAGGGATAATGCCTGGTTGTTGGCAGCGGCAAAACCTACATTCTTGTTGTTTTGGATCAGGCGCACCTGGGGAAATCCTTCACGTAACATGGAGACGCTGCCATCACTGGAGGCATTGTCGACCACTAAGACTTCAAATGGACAGACTGGGGGACAGGCATAGATGCTGGTCAGGCATTTAGCCAGGAGATCACGGGTGTTCCAATTAACGACAACGATAGAGAGCTTCATAATATTTGGTTTTGAGCGTGCTATGTGAAGAGATAGGATTCAAATGGATGAGAGAAAAACTGGCGTGTCAGGCAAACGCGAATGGGCTGGGCGCTGATCAAGGATCTGTTGATGCCATAATTCAAGAACCATAAGCGCCCATAACCGGTGACTGTGATTCGCACGGTTGTGGGTGTGTTCGGATATCCAAGTGGAAACACAGTCTGGATTGAAATAACCGCGACTGCGAAGCACGTTATCAGATAATAGATCTGCCATAAGTGGCTGCAGCTCATTGCTCAGCCAATGCTTTACCGGCACACTAAAGCCTTCTTTCTTCTTGTTGATTATCTTTTGAGGTAAGCGATTTCCCATGATTCTACGCAAAATTTTCTTGTTTCCGCGCTTATCCAGCAACATATGGGAAGGTAAATTGAGCACAAATTCTACTATGCGGTAGTCTAATAAGGGCACTCTTGCCTCTAGAGAAGCTGCCATACTCATGCGGTCGACTTTGGTCAAGATGTTCTCTGCCAGGTAGGTCTTAATATCGACATACTGCTGCTGTGTCAAAGCATCACTACTAGCGGCTTTACTGAAAAATCTTTGCAAAGTCGTGTAGGGACTCTCTCCACCCAGAGCTGAGTGCATTTCTGGTTGATAGAGCAGGGCTTTTTGATTGTCGCTCAGGAACATCATCCAGCGGGTATGCTGCAGGTATGCTGGGAATACCCCTCCTTCGACATATCTCTTGGATTTGTTGATCAGTCCTTTTTTGGCAGGTGTAGGTGGGACGAGATTTGCGAGTCCAGGTAACAATTTGCTGCGTATCCAATTAGGTAAGTGATGATAATAGCGCTGATCAAAAGACTGAGCGACGTAGGTTTCGTACCCACCAAAAACCTCATCTCCGCCATCACCCGTCAGGCACACCTTGACAAACTGACTGGCAACTGTGGAGACAAGATAGGTGGAAAAAACCGAGAAATCAGCCAGGGGTTCGTCCAGGATTGTTCCAATATTTTCCACAAGCTGAGGAATGTTGGGTTCCAGGTATTGTTCGTGATGCTGTGTTCCGAATTGATTTGAGACGAGGCGAGCATAAGGCAGTTCGTTATATGTGGGATCTCCGAACCCGATTGAGAAAGTTTTCACCGGCAAATCAGATACCTCACTCATATATGAGACAACGGCAGCCGAATCGATGCCACCGCTCAAAAATACTCCCAGGGGAACATCCGCCATCAACCTGGATTTCACAGCATCACGAAGAAGATCATCCAAAGTCTCGAGAATTTTTTCTTCATCCAAATCCACAGGCTGAAATTCGAGATCCCAATATTGCTCGGTTTTGACGCGACCATTTTCTACAATCAAGCGATAGCCAGCGGGCAGCTTGCAGATCCCCTTCAAAATGGTATACGGCGCTGGGATGTACTCCAATGTGAGGAAGTGATCCACTGCATTGAGGTCGATGTCGCGAGGGGTTTGTGGATGAGCGAGTAAAGCTTTTAGTTCGGAGCTAAAGACCAAGAGATCAGGTCCCAGGTAATAATAGAGTGGTTTAATTCCAAGCCTATCACGAACAAGCAACAAGCGGTTTTTTCGCGAATCCCAGATGGCAAAACTGAACATGCCATTCAAGTAATGGACGCAGTCATCGCCATACTGCTCGTAAGCATGGATGATGGTTTCAGTATCCGACTTGGTTGAAAACCGATGGCCAAGGGTTAGTAACTGGCTGCGAAGATCAAGATAATTGTAAATTTCGCCATTAAACACAATCCATACAGTTTTGTCTTCGTTTGCAATTGGTTGGCTCCCTGTGGAAAGATCAATAATGCTCAAGCGACGCATAGCCAATCCTACGTTTGCGCGGTCATCAATGTAATAACCGGCATCGTCAGGCCCGCGGTGCTTCAAGGTTGCATTGAGGTTGAGAAGAATCTCTTTCTCTACCGGTCTATTATCAGATAGGTTGAAAATGCCGCAGATGCCGCACATTATGTTTTCAGCTCAGTTATGCGAGATGGCTTGAATTCTTTTAGACTGCCATGAGCTTGTAATAGAATTTCGGAAATGGGTTTTGAGTGCTTGATTGAAAGGTAAGCGGTCTCCAACCTAGCAAGGTACTCGTCCTGTGAAAATTGATCCTGGGCAAATTGCTGGGCTCTTTGACCAGTGCGCAATCTTAACTCTGGGTCATCGATCAGCTTGAGAATCCCCTCAGCAAATGAATGAGGGGTTGAATCCACGAGTACTGCCAAATCATCCTTAAGAAGCTCTGTATGAGCCGATACTCTGGTGGCCACAATGGGTTTCCCGGACGCCAGATAGGAGTAAATTTTCAGGGGGATCGAGAGACCTTGTGTTCGGGGGGATACCAGAATTTCCGCAACTTCCAGGAATGCCATTGATTCCTGCAGGGTGACCAAGCCAGTGAACAAGCAATAGTCCTGTAGTCCAAGTTTGATCGCATCAAATTTCATACGGTTAACCTGTCCATTATTCCCCCCCACGAAAATAAACACAGCCTCTGGATGTTTATCAACTACCTCTTTAGCGCTCCTTAGCAATAGTTCAAGACCCTGATAACGCTCAAATGACCCGGTATAAACGATTGGCAGTTTGTGTTCCAGCCCCAGTTTGTCACGCAGTTGTGCTATTTGCGATTCGTCAGGTGTGAACAACCCGTAGGTTGACCTGTTTTCAATCCTGATGTGATTGATCTGACCATTGTTCTTTCTGATATGTTCATCCAATTCTTCCCCAATGGTCAGGACCACACAGCTGGTTCTGAGGACACTTTTTTCTAGAAACTCAAAAATCTTGACAACGGGAAAATTATTTCCAAAATTGTAATTACCAAGCTGCTTAGGCAGGCTAGAATGCATATCGTAAAGGTGAGGTGTGCGGAATATTTTCGAGAGGAATAAAGCCATAAAGGCAGCCTCTTCATGAGTGTGTATAACCTCGTAACGTTTAACCAACAAAAGATGGTATGCTTTGAAGAAGAGAAATACATCGAGCAGCAATTTGATCCACGATGGGCCGATTTTGATGCTTTTTATAAAAGGAAGGCTGGGCGATCGATGGATCTTAACCCCGGGTATGTGCACATCGATACCTAAAGGATAGGTGACTAAATCGACCTGGTAGCCCAAAACCGAGAGCGCCTGCAGCCTCTGGTAGACGCTGATCGGAGTGCCTCGGGGTTCAAAAAACGGTTGGGGGGCAATCATTAATATTTTCATCGAAAGCCTTATGGATACAAATCTTAGTGCGATTCAGGGTGCTGTGTGCTGAGGACTTCTCTGATGATGTAGGTTGGTTTCCCCTGGGTCTCGTGATACGTCCTGACCACCAGTTCACCTAGCAAACCCATAATGATGAGCTGCACACCGATTACGACCAGCAGGACTACCAAAAGGAGTATCGGTCGATCTGCCAGCGGTTGACCATAAAACAACCGCAAAACAGATAAGTAAACCCCCAGAACCATCCCAGCTGAGAATGAGAGCAAGCCAAAAAAACCAAAGATTTGAATGGGGCGAGTAGCGTAATCCAACAAGAATTTAACAGTTAAGAGATCGAGGAAAACACGGATGGTGCGGCTAATCCCGTACTTTGATTTGCCATACCGACGGGCATAGTGGTTGACTGGTACCTCAGCTACCGTCACGCCAACCCAACTAGCCAGCGCTGGGATGAAGCGGTGCATCTCTCCATACAATTTGGTCAGTTCCAACACCTCACGACGGTATGCCTTCAACGAGCAGCCGTAATCGTGAAGTTTCACTCCGGTTACTGCGGAGATGAGCCAATTGGCAATTTTAGAAGGCAGCTTGCGGACAAGCCAATTATCTCGACGGCACACACGCCAGCCGCTGGCGATGTCGTAACCAGCCTCAATTTTCTGTAACAATAGGGGGATGTCCGCAGGGTCATTTTGGAGATCACCATCCATTGTTACGATGATATCGCCGCGGGCATAAGCAAAGCCAGCCGAGAATGCGGCTGATTGTCCAAAATTGCGGCGGAAGAGGACGATCCGAAAGCGGGGGTCATCTTCGTAGAATTCACGCAACAGACCGACGCTGCCATCGGTGCTGCCATCATCCACCAGGATGACTTCGCAAGTCTGGTCGAGACTCTCCAGCAGTCTTTTTAACCCCTCTACCAGGGATTCCAGGCTTTTAGCCTCATTAAATATTGGGATGACGATTGAAACTGCCGGTTTCTCTTGAATCCTGACCACCTCTGATATTCTTTCTGGGTGCTTTGTGGTTTCCACTTCCCCGGTAGCCAGGATATTAGTAAGGGTATCTGGTCTAATCACCAGCTCATCTTTTGACATTTAGGCAACCCTTCCTTTACTTAATAATTCCCAATAGAAAATACACGGAAAACTCGCTATTTACGGTAAATTCATTAACCATCCTGAACAACTAAATTTTTTGATCCTGGAGGTCAAGAATTCACCAAAAACTAATTCGTTGACAAATGTTTACTCCAACTGGGAATCACTGATGCATTGTTTAGATTCGTTTTTCAGGCTATCCCCCTGAAGAATATCACCCAACTAATAGTGAAATTTGAAGGAATGACATTTATCTTTCTACTGGTATGGTGCAATTAGGACGCGTTCCAGCAGACTAATAAAGTACTTATTTAAAGGTAATTGGGAGGAATTTTACATTTTCAGCCTTAAGGAAATTGGCAATGATCGTATAGTCCGCTATTATCATAATCTCTGCTGGATTTTGATTACCGCTTAGGTCTCCACTCCAGTCTGAAA
>JACUUU010000262.1 GCA_014859065.1 Anaerolineales bacterium | reverse complement strand
GTCGGCGAACCAGACAACCCCTGGTTCAACCTTCATATCGTCAGCTTAGACACCCTAGAGGACATTCTCTACTATGAAGGAATGGTTGATGACATCTCCTGGGTTCCAGCTAGCAACCAGTTTGCATTTGTTTCTGGAGATCCTGCTGTAATCTTGGGAAGTCTTGATGAACCCCCGGTTGTCACAAATCTTCCCTGGAACTTTGGGATGGTGTGGGTTGATTCACAAAGCTACCTACTCCCGGAGATAAACACAGCCAATCAAGAATATGAGGTTTTCCGCTACTCCCTCGATGGAGAGCGGCAGCACCTTTTTAACCTGAAGAGTAGAGCTGCAACGATCTTCGATATCCGGCCTTAATCGATAATCCACCCTGAGCAGTATTAGATTTACAATTTAAGGATCACAACAGGAGGTTAATTTTCCTCCTGCAAAGATTCCAGCGCCAGTTTTTTGGCTTTATACATATTCTTGTCTGCTTTGTCGATCAGATCTTTTACATCTTTGGTAGTCTTCGTCATTTGAGCGACACCTGCAGTGGCCGTGATTGTAAATTCGCCTTGTTCAGTCTTTATCGGCTTTTCAGACAGACTCTTTTGTAACCGTTTCGCTGCTTTCTTGGCTTCTCTGAGCTTAATTTCAGGTAATATGATGATAAATTCATCGCCGCCAAAGCGTCCAAAGATGTCAATTTTTCTCACTTCACTGCACAAACGGCTTGCGATTCCTTTCAAGACCAGGTCTCCAGTCAAGTGCCCATGAGCATCATTGACCAGTTTAAAGTTGTCTAAATCCAACATAATAGCTGAGAGTGAATGCTCATAGCGGCGCGCTCTCTCCAGCTCTAACTCGCCCAGTTCCACCACACCACGCCGGTTGAGCACCTCGGTGACATGATCGGTCACTGCCAACTTCTGGACCTCTTCGTAAAGCCGCGTATTTTCAATCGCCAAGGCAGCTTGCTCTGCAAATGTTTGCAGTCTTTCTGCATGCAGGTTGGTATAAAAGGCCGGGGTATTGCTTTCCAAGTTCAAAAACCCAACGGTTTTCCCTTTAACGCGGATTGGCGCACCAGCATAGGACCTGATCACAGCTTGCTCTGCTGATGACTGCCACCAAGTATATATGTTGACATCTGAAATAATCAGCGGCTGCCCGCTTACCGACATCTGGTATAAGTTGGGCGTATCCCCAATGACGAGCCTCAAAGGCTCTTCTGGTTGGTTAGATTGTTTTTCTCCAAATCCTCTAATCCGAGCAATATAAGCTATCCCATCTTCCACCAGCATGATATTGGCAGAATCGTGTGGCACAACGTTAGAAATATTAATTAATATTTTATCGAGCAGTTCACTGAATTCCAGAGTGCTGTTTAGCGCTACAGCAGTATCCCTTAACGCTTCCGCCAATAAACGCTGCTCTCGCTCAGCCTGCTCCATTCTTTTACGCTGAGTAATATCTTCTGCCAGGACCATGATGCTTTGGATGTTCTCTTCACTATCGCGAATTGGAGCGCTGGATAAGCTCACATTTATTATTGTGCCATCTCGCTTCAACAAGCGCGTATCCAATCCATAATAAGATTCTCCCCCTCTCATCCTGGTGAACATCGTGGAAAACGCTTCATATTCCTCAGTTGGAATATTTGGCAGCCTTGCACCGATTATCTCTTGACTGCCCCAACCGAAAGCAAGTTCAGCTGCTGGGTTCCACATGCGAACGATCCCCTGTGTATCCAGAATACAGATCGGTAATGGAGAACCATTGACCAGGGACTGAAATGTTTGGTTGATTTCACGCAGGCGCCCTTCTATTTCCACCCTCTCTGTCAAATCTCGGGCAATAAACAAACTCTCGATTGTCTCTCTTGAACCAGGAAAACTGCCCCCTCGCATTTCCAACAGGGTTCGAGTATTATCCCGTGATACTACTTCAAACTGCAGCCGATCGATCTCTTCTCCCGAGAATATGCGTCTAAAACTGGAAGCTAAAAAGGTTACATCTTCGGGAGCAACCACCTCCATCAGGTTCCGACCGATAAGTTTTTCAGCGGAATAACCAAGTAGCGACACCATTGCCTGGTTTACCCAGGTGATATTTCCAGTGATATCTAAAGTGAATATCAGGTCGCTGGCATGCTCCAAGTAAGTCCTCCACTGATCCCCATCAGATCCAATATTATTTGAAAAGCCTCTTTCCTCCAAATCCGTTCGAGGCAAGCGGCGTATTACTGCTTGATTTAAATAAGAAAAAAAATCTTTTAGGCGAAACACTTCCATCCTTTAATTTAATCCATGGTACCAAGGTACTAATATTTGTATCAATATAAACGTAGTATGTCAGGTATATTAACGTTACCTACAATTTTGTCAGGAATTAATCCTAACGATAAATTGGTTGGTTATTCTAACCAAACTCAAAAATTTTGCAATGTGGACAATATATTTACATAATCCTCTTGCCTTTCTTTCCGTTTTAGATTATGCTATCCAGATCAAAATAATCATTACGAGTATTAACAAGGAGGGTAGCAGCTTCTACCTGCAACGATTCTTGTAAGAGTTTTTCTATGGTTAGTATAAATCACAAAATTTGATCAGGTGTGATTTGCCTGTCCAAATGCAAGTATATGTTTTTATACAATATTTAGTTAAGCAAGCCAGAGGTTGGGATGGGCGACAAGAATGTCCTCGTAATCGGTGAGGATCAACAACTAACGGCTATTCTTCTCTCAGCTACCTGTCGAACTTTCCCATTGACGCGCTAAAAATCGACCAGAGCTTTGTCGCTGCGATGATGGAAAATGATAATGATATGAATATCATCCAAACGATCGTGCAGTTAACCCAAAGATTGGGTGTGGGGGTAATTGCTGAAGGCGTGGAAACCGAAAATCAATTGGCGAATCTGCTCAATATGGGTTGCCAATATGGTCAAGGTTATCTTCTCTCGATACCATTAGAATCAGATTCGATTAAAGACTTATTAGAGAATCTTGCTTCCACTGGAGAAAATTTGTCTCTATGGAATCGGGATTCGCAAACTGCGACATAACTACTCTGCATCAATCCACACATTTTCAGCAATTTCTCTAGCTAGCCAATGGACTTGCCCCTCTGGTTCCACTTCGATCTGTAGTGCCCCGTTCTCATGAGCTAATGCCTTGACAGATACACCGGGTTTCAAGCCCAAGACTTTCAATTGGGCGACCACTGCTGGAGGCTCATCCTCGATGCGCGTGATTCGGGCGAACTTTCCGGTTTCCAGTGAGGTCAATAAGCGTTCAAGTCTGGTTGGTAGTTCACCCCCTTTTCCAGGGATGGGTGATCCGTGGGGATCGGTATCCGGAAACCCCATTTTCTCTGCTATACCTTCGATCAATTCTGGGGGAGTATGTTCTAGATGGTGCGCTTCTTCGTGCACCTCATCCCAATCCAATACCCCTTCATCAACCAGATAGCGTTCCCATAAGCGGTGAGAGCGGATGAGTTCAAGTGCGCGGCGATCACCACTATCCGTCAGACTGGCTACCCCTTCAGAAATGTGCACCATGTCTGACTTTTCCAGCTGGCCTAACAATCCATGAGCTTTACTGATTGAAATCCCCATTTGCTTTGCCAGGACCTTCGAAGTGACCATTTTTTCATCCCGTGTTAAGGTCCAGATGGCTTTGACTGCATCTTCTATTTCTTCCAACTTTTGGTTCTTTATTTTTCGCATCCAGCGCACCACAACTCCCTGATCCGGTGAGAAGAAGAAAGCTAAACTGAACAAAAACAGGCAGACCAAAACCATTGTCGCTCCGGAGGCAATATTTAAGTAGTAGGAAAGATAAAGCCCGCTAACTCCCGAAAAGACCCCCACAAATATAGCAATAGCAATCATTCGAGACAGACGATGTGTTAACAGGTAAGCCGTAGCTGCCGGTGCGATCAACATGGCAACCACCAGGACAATCCCTACCGCTTGAAGGGAAGCGACTATGGTCATAGATAACAAGATCATCATCATGTAATGGAGGCCGCGCACAGGAAGTCCCATTGCTTGAGCGATGACCGGGTCAAAGGTCCAAATCTGCAACTCTTTATAGAAAAGGGTTACTGCTAATATGACAATCACTCCGGTTGCGATCATAAATAGCATGTCTTGTGGTGACACACCCAACACATTTCCAAACAAGACATGGAATAGATCTACCTGGATACGTATAATGCTGATCAATGCCAGACCCAAAGCAAAGGCACCGATGAACATCAACCCCATGGCTGCATCCTCTTTGATGCGGCTATTCCTTTCAACGTAACCAATACCCAGCGCGGTAAGCAGCCCGGTAGCTAGCGCACCGATAAAAAACTGGCCACCAAAAAAGGCATAGCCCAAGACGACACCTGGTAGAACGGCATGAGAAATGGCATCCCCTAACAATGCCCAGCGTTTCACCAACAGATAACTCCCAATAACAGCACAAATCACGCCCACAAGCACCGCTGCCAGCAATGCCCGCTGCATAAACATGAACTGAAGTGGATCAACAATTAAATCGATTATTGAGTTGATCAATTCACCACCATCATTTGATCAGCAATTGAAAGCATGGTCAAGCGTCCTCCGTATGCCTGGTTCAACAATTCGGGCATAAAGACCTGTTCCACAGGGCCATAAGCTACCAGACGCTGGTTAATCAATGCCAGGCGGTCAAAATTTTGGGAAGCTTTTCCCAGGTCATGGCTGACGATAACGATCGTGCGGCCATCTTCTTTCAACCTTTTCACCAACGATAAAACCGTCTCTTCGGTGGCCGCGTCCACACCAACGAACGGTTCATCCAGTAAGAGGATGGCAGCCTCTTGTACCAGGGCACGCGCCAGAAAAACTCGTTGTTGTTGCCCACCAGAAAGCTGGCCGATTTGACGTTTTGCCAGGTGCTCGATGCCAACTGCCCCCAATTCTCGCTGGACAATGCGTTTGTCGGCTTTACCCGGTCGGCGAATCAAACCCAGGTGAGGATAACGACCCATCAGGGCAACTTCTTCGACCGTAATAGGGTAATCCCAATCGATCGATTCCTTTTGGGGTACATATGCGATCGAAGACCGCTTTTGCTCGATTGAACCACCGTGGATCAGGATGCGGCCCCGGTCGATGGGAACCAACCCCATAATGGCTTTAAACAATGTTGATTTGCCAGCCCCAT
>JACUUU010000261.1 GCA_014859065.1 Anaerolineales bacterium | reverse complement strand
CAATACAAACGCACGTGCTATGGTATACCGCAAAGACATATTCGAGCAACATGGACTGCAGGTCCCCAAGACCTGGGATGAGTTGGTCATCACCAGTCGCAATATCACCGAACTAACCAACAAAGAAACCCATGGCTTTTTCGTATGCACAGAAGTTGGTGATCCCCGCGCCGCTCAGGAGTTTGTCTCCTGGTATTTCCAGGTAGCGGATAAACGCAATCCTTTCGAGGTAAAGAGCGGTCCTCCACGCGAGGTCGTCGTAACTGCTACCAAGGAAGAGCTGGAAAAAGTGCTCAATCTCTATGGCCTCCTGTTCGAGCCTGTCGCTTATCCAGCTTGTGACCCCAACCAGCGAGGTACAGGTTGGCCTGTAGAAGATCCTGGTTATGTAGCTGGCAAGTGGGCGATGTGCCCGATGGGTCCTTGGCTGTGGGGTCGCCGGACCGAGAGCGATATAGCTAAGGAGATCCTGGAAACCAATACTTCCCATGCCAGCCTACCTGTCGCTGAAGGTGGGGTCCTCGCCACTTACCTGGAGGTCAAGCCCATTATGCTGAACTCCCATTCTAAGAACATCGATGCAGCCTGGGATTTGATCAAGTTCATCACATCTGATGTGGAAATGGCTGAGTGGTTGGTCGACTCAGGCGGTATCCCCGCCCGCCAAGATTCACTAGAGTTGCCAGTCTTCAAAGATAGTGAAATCGGCTGGTGGATTCAAGGATTCGCAAATGAACTGCCGAATTCTGTCGCCCAGATCGCTATTAACTGGGGTCCAGTTAGCGAAGCAAACCTGCGCGCAGTCAACTATGTGATTTACGGTGAGAAGACCGCCGCCGAGAGTGCCGATTGGCTGCTAGCTCGCTACAACGAGATGAAAGCTAACAACGAGCTTTAAGAAACGAACACAATTGTAACGATCCCGATTTAATCGGTGGGGCATGCCCACAACATGCCCCACCTTGTTCATGAGAAGTATCCTGTGAAAGAAAAACATCAGAGCATACTGCTATTAGCTCCTACACTCCTTGTGATCGCTGTGTTCACCATCTACCCCCTGATGGACGGTATTCGGATGGCGTTTACCGATCAGCATTTATTAAGGGAGACTTACCAATTTATTGGTCTCGAGAATTTCACCCGCATTATCAAAGACGATATCTTCTGGCTCTCCCTCCGTCACTCCTTGATCTTAACAAGCGTAGTTGTGATGCTCCAGTTAGTGTTAGGGCTAATCTTGGCTTGGGCTATGATGCAGCCTCTTCCCGGAATGGGTATCTTTAAAAGCATCATTATGGCAAGTTGGGTTATTCCAGTTGCAGCTACTGTGATTATGTTCCGCTTTATGGCTCAACCAGATATTGGCTTAATAAACATCATCTTTAAAGGTATAGGGTTGGACCATTTGAATAAGTATTGGTTCGGTGAGCCAGATTTTGCTCTGGCTGCAATCGTGATGATGCATTTATGGCGAAACGTGCCTTTTTATGGGGTAGCTTTCCTGGCTGCTATGCAGTCAGTACCCCGCAGTTATTACGAGGCAGCTGAGATTGATGGTGCAAACACCTGGCAGCAATTTGTAAATATAACCCTGCCGATGATCCGTCCGATGATAATCGTCATGGTCACCATTCATGTGTTATGGACCTTCAACAACTTCGACTTTATATTCCTGGCCACTGGCGGAGGGCCTGTCAATGCTACTGATGTACTTCCAGTATATGTCTACCGGTTAGCTTGGAGGAGTTATACCATTGGATACAGCGCCTCGATTGGCGTCATTATGCTGATTTTCTTGATGATATATTTTATCGCCTATATTCGACTCACTGAGGAGAGGACCAAACGTCGATGGGTAGTAAAAAACGCAACAAGATCCTTGCCGCAATAATCGCATATATCGTTGTCATTGCCTCTCTTATCTATTTTATTGGCCCGATGTTGTGGATCTTTTATACATCCTTTCGCACACAACCTTCGATATTTACAGGCAAAGTGATCTCACCTTTGAGCGAATTCACTTTAGAAAACTATAAATTAATTTTCTTAGTCACAGAATATCCCACCTATTTCCTGAACTCCCTAAGAATTAGCCTCCTGGTAACAATTCTTTCGCTGATATGCTCAATTTTAGCCGCCTATTCTCTCAGCCGGTTCGATATTAAGGGAAAGAACACCTTAATTATGGGTGTTTTCTCCACCCAAATGTTCCCTCAAGTTTTATTGATCATACCAATGTTTTTGGTTGTATTAAGGCTTGGTTTAATCGATAAGACAATTGGCGTCGTTCTTGGTCAGGTGATTCTGGTTCTGCCCTTTCAAGTATGGATGTTAAAGGGTTATTTCGATGGAATACCTAATGAATTAGATGATTCTGCCAGGGTTGATGGTTGTAATATCCTGCAGCGACTCTTGTATGTGATCCTGCCAGTAGCATTACCTGGTGTTATGGTGGCTGCGTTCTTTTCTTTTGTCGTATCTTGGGGAGACTACCTGATTGTTTCGGTCATCAACCAGACTCAGCGGACCGCCACGTTGACGCTCGTCATTCAAAGGTTGAGTGCCTCATTGCTGATCCGTTGGGGACAGGTAGCAGCTGCCACTGTGCTTACAA
Organism: Anaerolineales bacterium; assembly: GCA_014859065.1. Lineage (GTDB taxonomy): Bacteria > Chloroflexota > Anaerolineae > Anaerolineales > UBA4823 > Kmv39. The sequence goes on along the minus strand of JACUUU010000261.1, from coordinate 2,595 downwards.
TTGTACCTACAATCATTTTATTCGCCTTCGTTCAAAAAAGATTAGTGGAGGGGTTAACTGCCGGTGCGGTAAAAGATGAGTAACCAAAACTCTCGATAAATAATTATTCCACCAGGAAACAGCAGCTCTTAGATTTCAACAGCAGCAAACCAAATCTATATCAATAATTTCCCAATGCTCGATTAGCAAATCCATCAAAGTAGAAACGTGCTCAATAACTAGTGTTCTGTCAAATGTGATTCTTAATATTGAAAGCGTTTATGACAGAACACTTTAAGCATTGTCCAGGATATCTTGAGACAAATACGAATATTAATTTTCATCCTGGACAATGCACTAGATTTAAATCAGACCATGAACCAGACCATGAACCTTGACAATTCTCATGGCGAGGTTTAGACTTAGCACATCATTACGATCTGGTTTTTAGCATCTCGTTGAGGCATAACGATGAATTCTTTGGCTGCTTTTATTGTGTTGTTCATCACCGCCATGTCTATGATGGTCATGCAAAGACAGAATCACGCGCGGGCAGCCGAAGTTCCAAGTCGAGCAGTTTGAACATCTTGGTCTCGCAGTAATTTGAAGGGCTGTCCTGATAAGACAGCCCTTTTTTGGAGCAACCATCAAATACCAAATGCAATTATAAGGAGGTAATTATGTCTGAAAACATCCTGGTCGCGGTTGCCTGGCCTTACGCCAACTCCTTGATCCATGTCGGCAATCTAACTGGCTCTTATCTTCCGGCTGATATTTTCGCCCGCTACCAGCGTCTGGCGGGTAAACAAGTTATCATGGTATCGGGTTCTGACTCTCATGGAACCCCGGTCGCCGTGCGCGCAGATGCTGAAGGGGTTTCTCCACTGGAGGTGTATCAACGGTATCACGAAGGTTTCTTGGATTTATTCATGCAACTCGGTCTGACATATGATCTCTTCACCAGCACACACACTCAAAATCACTTCAAAGTTTCTCAGGCGATTTTCCTGGCCCTGCTAAATAATGGATATCTTTACCGTGAGAGCCAAAAACAATGGTATTCACCCCAGCAGAAACGTTTTCTCCCAGACCGTTTCGTAGAGGGCACGTGCTATATCTGTAATTACCCTGATGCACGTGGAGACCAATGTGATAACTGCGGAAGCCTTTTAGATGCCACCCAGCTAATCAATCCGCGCTCGAAAATCGATGGCTCGCCTCCTGAATTACGAGAAACCGAACACTTCTACCTGGATCTCAGCAAACTGCAGCCGCAAATCGTAGATTTCTTACGCCAGCGCGAAGGTCATTGGAGAGCGAACGTATTACGGCAGTCTTTAGGCCAAATTTTAGCCAGCAATCTCCATGGCCGCGCCATTACCCGCGACCTGGATTGGGGGATACCCGCTCCAATTGAGAACTGGAGCGGAAAATGCCTCTATGTCTGGTTTGAAGCAGTTATTGGATACCTCTCGGCGGCCATAGAATGGGCACAGATCAATGGAAATCCAAGCGCCTGGTATGATTGGTGGTACAACCCCGAAGCCCGTTCATATTACTTTATTGGTAAGGACAACATCCCCTTCCACGCTATCATTTGGCCTGCTCAACTCATCGGCGCGGGCGAATGGTTTGGTAAGATATTTGAGAAGCGAGAGGCTGCCCAACTTACGCTTCCTTATGATGTCCCCGCTAATGAGTTTATGAACTTAGAAGGGGACAAGATATCGGGAAGCCGGAATTGGGCTATCTGGGGAATCGATTTTCTCTCCCGTTATGATCCCGATCCGCTGCGTTTCTATCTAACTGCTAACATGCCGGAAGCTAAAGATACCGATTGGGATTGGGAAGACTTCCTGCGGCGCAACAATGATGAATTGGTCGCCACCTGGGGTAATCTGGCGAACCGGGTATTGTCGTTTGCATACAGACAGTGGGAGGGGTTAGTCCCTGAACCAGGACAGCTACGCCCCGCTGATCAGGAGATTCTATCTACAATAGAAAATGGATTTGGAATTGTTGCAGAACACTTTGAAAGAGTGCGTTTGCGGGCAGCTCTTAATGAAGTAATGAGGTTAGCAACTGAAGCCAATCGCTACATCGACCAGGCAGCTCCCTGGTTCGAAATCAAGACCGATAAAGATGCTGCGGCTACCACAATCTATACTGCGCTACGAGTCATCGATTCGCTTAAAGTGCTTTTTTCGCCATTTGTCCCTTTCTCGAGCGAACGGCTGCATACATACCTCGGCTATTCCAAACCACTCTTTGGCGAACAGTTCCTGGATACCATCCAAGATAGTCTCGGGGAACACAAAGTGCTGCGTTATCGAGCGGGTGAAGCCAGCGGACGATGGCAACCAAGCCAGCTTCCTGCCGGACAACGCCTTTTACAACCTGCTCCACTATTCAAGAAACTTGATGAGAGCATCATTGAGCAGGAACGCGCCCGCTTAGGACAACCTGGTTGAATAATAAATGAAATTCCATTTCAACCACCTGGAGACTGCACCTCCAGCCAGCTAAAATGAGCAGCCTTCAGGTATTCACCTACGAACAACCTGTCAGCTCAAGAAATCAACCACCAGCTGCAGGGCTGCTTTGGCAGCTTTCTCT
>JACUUU010000260.1 GCA_014859065.1 Anaerolineales bacterium | reverse complement strand
TCCTCCTGGTGGGTCGACTTATGTAGAACTTCACCACCTTCTCTGCAGCCCGGCGTAGGTTGGTCACGATGAATCCGAGGCGTGGGAACAGCCCACCCCTGTCAACGGCATCCTGAACCGCATTGACGTCGCGGGTTGGATCGTTGACCCCTTTCACTACCGTTTTGTTGGTTTTAGCGAAACCCACAATCAAGACCTGCAGAAAAAAAAGGAAACCTAATGCTCTGATAGACCTTAAATGTGTTCTCATTTTTTCCTTCTTATTTCAAAGCTGCCGGCGTATGCTTCAGCAAATTGTTATGCCGCAGCATGAATCCTAGAACCGTTTGCCCCATTAGGAGAAGAAGAAGTACCTTGGCACTTGCTTCATGTATTCGCCATAGGCGTCTCCATACTCACGCAAACAGACTTCTTCCTCTCCTACCAGATTTGCATGCAGAAAAATACGTGCCACAACGAATAGGATCAGAGCGAGCCATGATCCAATCGCGATCGTGCAGCCCAAGATCACCAATGAAGAAGCTAGATTCTGCGGATGACGAGTAACCCGATATACTCCCTGTGTGACTGGTTGGTCGGGAACAGAGTTTCTAAAGTCAAAAAGTGCCTTTATCAATATGATCAAACCAAAACCCACTAGCATTACCCCAATAATGAAAGCATAAGATCCCAACTTCAGTGGTGTGAATATGATCATCAGGATAACAACGAATGCCAGAAGTTTCCCAATCACGGTCATAACTATCTGCCATTTTTTCCATCCAGAGCGATCAAAAAGCCGTGTTACAGTATTCTTCTGAAAAGCTAAAAACAACACGCCATCTGTCACAACTAGCAATCCTAGAAGGAGCCATCCGTTTAGCCATCCTAACCTAAAATCAGGTAAGAATTCCATTGCTCACCTCTTCGGGTTGATAAATCAATGCGGCATAAGTTGCGCATATAATGCAACTTTGCAGTATATTTCTCGAACTGTAGAATCTTTCCTCTGCCATATTTTTAAAAGCTGGCAATATACAAGCGCACCCTGTTTCAAATTGCAGGCTGCCATTTTCCCTCCATTTCTCCCCATGTCCTTCCCAGATGTACCAGAATTCGTATACCGTTAGGTGAACGGTCGCCTTATTTACCTGGTATGGAGAAACTGTACTGTGGATCATGTTTCCCCTTTCACAGTCCATGAGGAAACAGATATAAGCACCTGCCCGAGATTTTGCATCAGGTTGTTTGCATACACGCTCCCCGCCACAATGGTCAAAACCAGATTGCTTGCCAACAGACAAGGTCTATAGCGTAGAGCCCTGCTGCCAGTAGCCACGTCGTCTCCAGCGACAGGTCAGGTGCCGCCATCATTTTTAACTGACCAATCCTCGCATGAGATAGAGAATTCGATCCTTTCCAAGGGTTCACCACGAACAGAAAACTCAGCTCGGTGTGGCATCCGTGCCGCTACGGCGAAACCGCTCTTCTCTGCACAGCGCACCATCCGTTTGTTGCCTGTCCAGGTAGCTGTTCTGACTTCTTGCAGCTTCATCTCATCAAATAGATGATCAACCAGAAGGCGTACGGCCTCTGTGCCATAGCCTTTCCCCCACGTTTCCTCTTCCGGCAAGCAGATGCCGACGTAGGCTCGTTTTGCCTGCTCATCCAGATGGTAATAGTTGACCCAGCCAATGTGTTGACCCTCGACGGTGTCGATCTGCCAGGTGTGGCTATTGGGTGAAGGTTTTCGAGGACGACGCCGGTGTTCTTCGAATCGTTTGTTGAACTCTTCTCGGCTTATGCCAATGAATGGCTTGTCAGGCTCGTCGTAGTAGTGCCACTCTTCAAGATTCAGCCAACGGAAGAGATCCTCGTCGTAGGAATCTCGTCTTTTATCTCGAAGAACGACGTGTGTTCCAGTTAACCTCATTGGATCTCCTGTGAATCTACTTTTTTGACAAGATGCTAACGGCTGCGAGCTGAGCGGCGCAGCTGATCTATATCGAACATCAAACCGCGCTGAAGCTGCGTCCGCTCCAGCGAGTTGTTAGTCGGATCATTATGGATCTCTCTCCAACCGGCCAAGTAGTCCGGCCGTTTTGCCCAACAAGGTGTCTTGCAGCGAACTGGGGTACTCCAGTCCATGCCGGCTTGCCAGCCGTGAAGAAACCTCCTGGTAGCATACAACCAAGTTCCTCACGGCCTCTACCATTGCCTCCGTATCGAGCGTCGAAAACGAAGCCCTAATCAATTCAAGCTCATCCTCACCAACTACTTGCTCGAGCTTCTCATAATCCTCGGCACAAGAGGCAAAGTCGCTTTGTAGCCGCACAAGGCGAACGCACCTATGACGCATGGACTCCACATAACCAACGGCAGTCCAAAGGTGCCGACGACGCATTGCCACATTCCAGAGCGAAAGATCTCTCCAGAACCAGTGCATTTGCTTCCTTAAGAATCGCAACTGGTGTTCTCTTTCAGGTCGCTGCAATGGAAACTCAACGCCGTCGAGTAGCTTCTCCTTGTCGACCAGAACGGCATACGCGCCGCCATGGATGTGGAGAAACCTATCAGGTTTAGCGATACCTAATTCACCTTGGATTCCATCTTGCAGAATGAAGACCAGCATGTCGAACCCGAATCCGTCGAAGTGCTCAAGGAAGACTGGCGATGCCCACTGCTCGACGAATTGACGATGCTGAGACAGGAGTTGGTCATAAGCTTCAGATCGGATCAAAGCATACAGGTCAAGGTCGGAGTGCTCATCAGCGGTCGCTGCGGCGATCGAGCCGCCGACTAATGCCGCCAAGATCCGGTCGTCGCGAACACAGACATCGGCGAATCGATCTATTCCGCGTTGTTGCCTTCGGGTCAACACTGGGACGGCCTCGTTTGATCCCCTTAACTAATAATTATACGGACTTCCGCTATAATGCTTATTCGTCGCATGATATATTGACATAGGCATAATTTACTGCATGACAACCAGAATGTTACCCTTACTTTAAATGAACAAAATTAATTGAGAAATTTTTTATGAATTATAGCATCATAATGATTTTTAGATTGTGCTGGCTGCTCCCAGTGCATTGTCCATGATGAAACCAATTTTTGTATGTGTCTCAAGATCCCCTGGACAATGCCTAAAGTATTCTGTCCAAAACGCTTTCATTAATATGAATCACATTGGACAGAACACCAGGTATATTAGGTGAAGTTGCCGACCTTCTTCTTCAACCGAAAGCCAGCCGCGTTTGCCCTGCAGATAAGCGCTTTGGCACGCGGATAATCAGGATCAAACACGAGTTCCCTGAAGACAAATCTGCCAGACGGTGACAAAACCCGATGGAACTCCCTCATAGCCTTCTCAGGAGCGGGAAATTAACCTAGATCGGTAACCCCACCAAAACCCTGATCAGGATTAGGAGCACTTTTGTCATTTCACACCACCAGCAGCCTTTTCACCACGATACTCCACTTATCACCGTGCTGACAGGCTTGATCAGTCAGTATAAGGATTAGAATCAGTCGCCGGCGTGCTGCGCTCAGAGCTGAGCCAGGTCAAATACAGCAACCTCCCCGTCCCGCCTCTACGCTACTCTTTTCTTGAGCGCTTCTCCCATTGCAACCATCGCTGATAATCCATTCGCTTCCAAATCCTTAGCTTGCATGGGTAACAGCAACCCTTCGAATTGTTCTCGATCGATGAACCTGACCTTATGTTCGTCAACCGATTCGATCTGAAATATATGCAGGCCTCGAAAGAGAAGGGGATGAATAACATGAAATTTCCAGGCAAATTTGTGGTAAGGCTCCACTTCTGTGACTTTGCAAATAAATTTCATGTCTTTTGTGGCTGTTTTGGCTGAGACTTCTACTGTTTCCCCTGGTTCAACTTTTCCAACCCCTCGATAGAGTAGGGGGTTCCATTCGGAGTATTTATCTAAATCCGTCAGTACCTTCCAGACTTGCTCTGCGGTTGCTTGAATTTCGATTTCGTTTCGATTTTCTTTCATCTCTCACCCTCCCTATTGAGTGAAAACACACGATGAAATTCACCTGGTTCGAAAGTGCAATGTGCTTTCCAGCAACATTTCTTGATAGTTGAATGTCGATCTTGCCATCAAAATTTTTTATATCCTTATGTTTCCTTCCTTTTCTTGTAATCGAAGTTTTTTAATTATTTATAGTAAACCAGGCAGCTAACGTTTTATTCAGCCACTGCGGTTCTACTCCAAATCATTCCCAACCCAAACCAGCTCTGCTCAACCCGAGGCACATACCTGTGTCGAAAACGGCAGTCGTATTTGGTGTTGGGCGCCGGTTTTCTATATAGATCTTAGCAAAATCTAGATGCATCGGACAGCACTCTCAATTGATTGACCATTCTTCCCACCACTGACGTGTTACCTGAATATGTCCCGCATGTAAGGCAGTGTGCTTCAGGGCGTGGCAAAGAGCCCAGCCAACGGTCACCTCACGGTCATGGCGAGGAGATATCCTTTTCTCACCAAGCTCTTCGAGAGAGATGTTCTCCAACGCTCCTTGAACGTAACTCTCCACCCGATCAAGCTGCTGCACTAAATCAGCCTCTGTTAACCCTCGAACCCTAAACTCGGCATCTCTATCTCATTGAGAGTCATCGCCGCAGATGACGTCACCGATCCAATAACGCTCTGCACCAATGATATGAATAACCAGGACAGCCAATGAATTCATATTGTTGCCAGTGTTCCAATCCAACGCCTCTTGCGCTAATCCTTTTATGGCATCCCGAATTTCAGCGTGGAGTTCTTCCAAATTCATTAGATAGTTGACCAAGAATGGACGCATGTTCATTCCTCCACCGGTTGTTATCAAGGGTTAACTATATATTATTCAGACTCCCCCTAAACTACAAACTCGCAACATTGGATGGTGACATTGGTATAAACCACTTCGTGACGATCCAATTATAACTTTAATTTTAACTTATTTGTACCTGTTAACAAAAAATTTTACTCCAACAGTGATACAAGGAGATCGAATCATATCTTTCCTACAAACATACCGACACACCATTCCAATCTTTGAAGATGTACGTGTCACCGCAAAAGAAAATCCAGCACTGTTCCTACAAAAAGATCGGGGGCTGTGTTCATGGCAACATGCTGCTGACCTGGCATTTCAACGATCAGGCTGTTGGGAAGCATAGCATGAATCTGTTCGATGGTCTCTCTATAAGCCCCATG
>JACUUU010000484.1 GCA_014859065.1 Anaerolineales bacterium | reverse complement strand
CTGCTTCTTCAACCTTCCCCTCGGCAAGAAGGTCATCCACCACCAAACGAGTTGTGTGCATCTCAGCGCGAAAATTGAAAACAGGAGCAGGGGGAGGTTCATCAACTTCAGGCGGCTCAGGGGGCGGTGGTGGTAACAGCTCAGGATAATATCGTTCCATTACCAGGCGTCCAATCTCCTTTCCACCAATAGTAGCAGCCGTCTCGTTTATCGTCCTGCTTTCAGGACTGGAGAAGTAATAAAGACCTAATGGACGCAAAGTAAAGTAATTGTGGATCCATTCATGCGCAACAATTTCTGTGATATAGTTCATGTTAGTGGTTTGCAGGATCATTGTTGGATAAACAGCTATTCCCCCAATATTGACAACCAAAGAAGAGACATCCAAGTCTGTATCAACCCGGTCTTCAAGGAAGACGCGTTGTTCCACTGCCAGATCTGGTTGCAACGAGATCATTGCTTTTTGTTCGATTGTTTCTCTAGGTGAAACAACTAGTGCAGTAGGCAATGGTGTACTGTGATAGAGGATTGGTGGGATAGGCTGCCCACCATACCCCAGACCTAATTCAGCAACCACTTCGGTGATCTGGTTCTGAATAACCGCTTCAGCGATAGGTTTTAAATAATCCTGCTGTTTGTGGAGTGATTGCAGCTCTTTCCGGAATTCGTACGTTGCGGCTTGGGGATCAGCAATAGACGGGTCAGTAAAAATGGCGTTAATTTGCCCCTCAATGCTTTGAATCTGGTTGACAAGACCTAGATAATCTAAGACCAGGTCTTTGCGATCCGGAGAGGGTAAATATGTGTCAACGCTCAAAGCAGAATGGCTTAATTTGGTCCACATTGCGCTCAGAGACCAGGACACAAAATCGAACTCCAGTTCTCGTGTATAAGCACGAATCTGTTCTACCGGATACTCTGGGGACAAAGAACTGCGACCTAGCAGCAACAAGATAAATATTGCCGTGAGCGTTAACCGTATCATATTCCCCAGAGACATGGTCAAGATGATACTTGCTTATCCATTGGGTGTCAAATCGGGAAACACCTTAATCACCTTGGTCGTGCTATAATCGACAGACGATGAATTTTCTTATCACTGGGGCAGCGGGATTTCTCGGTTCGAATTTAGCCAACAATCTGGCTCGTGAAGGGCATCAGGTAAGGGCTTTGGATGATCTCTCGACTGGCGACCCTCAATCTCTATCACCGGACGTCCTTTTCACCCGCGGCGACGTGAATGACCGTCCTAAACTCTGGACATTGCTCCAAGATGTCGATTGTGTCTATCATTTAGCAGCTCGGGTTCTAGTAGCTGAATCCATTCTCTATCCGCGGGAATATAATGCGGTCAATGTTGGTGGCACTGTAAGCCTCATGGAAGCAATGCGAGACGTGGGGGTTAGAAGAGTAGTATTAATATCCTCGGGAGCTGTTTATGGTGATCAGGGTGAACAACCCTTAAAGGAAGATGCTTCACCCAGTCCTCGTTCCCCTTATGCAGTCTCCAAGTTATCGGCGGAATATTACATTCGCTCAATAGGAGATTTATGGAGTATAGAGACAGTCAGCTTGCGAGTGTTTAACGCCTATGGCCCAGGGCAGCACCTGCCTCCTTCCCACCCTCCTGTTATTCCCAACTTTCTCCATCAGGCTGTCCGAGATGGCACTTTAGTAGTGCATAGTGATGGCAGCCAGACGCGTGATTACGTGTTTGTGGATGATGTAGTGAATGCCATGGTTGCGGCTGCGACTGCTCCTTCTATCGATAAGCTGCGAATTAATGTGGGTAGCGGCACTGAAACCAGCGTTCGCCAGCTGGTGCAGTTTGTTTTAGAGGTCACTAATTCTAAAGCTGAAGTGGTATATAATCCCCGAACTGACCCTGGTGTATCACGAATGTGTGCTGACTTGACCCTGGCGCGCGAAAAGTTGAACTATCGCCCACGCGTGTCTTTACAAGATGGTTTATTTTTAACTCTGGAACGTGATCTTCGCTTTAGCCGAGAGGTACCCACCCGGCCACTCAAATCATGATCGACGAATGCTGAGGCTGTCTTAGAAGGAGAAGGTGTCTTTCAGGACAGCAAAGATTGTCTATAACAGGTTCACATCGTGGACACCTGATTCCTCTTTCCCAGCTTTGGTGATGCGAATAAACTCGGCACTCTCCCACAATTCTTCAATTGTCGATGATCCACAATAGCTCATGCCTGAACGGAGTCCCCCGATTAATTGGTGCAGAATATCGGCAACGCTACCTCTGTAAGGCACAACCGCTTCAACACCTTCCGGAATCACTTCTTCCCATACTTCGGGCTCCACATTCTGCTGCTTTTCAACCTCTTTCCGAGCGATATTCGCTGTCAGAGATGCCATCCCACGGACAACCTTAAATCTCCTTCCATTGCGGATTACGGCTGCACCAGGGCTTTCATCTGTGCCGGCCAATAAGCTTCCCAACATGACAGCGCTTGACCCGGCAGCCAATGCTTTGGTGATATCACCCGAATTGCGAATTCCACCATCTGCAATGATGGGAACTCCCAATTCGTTTCCTACTTCGGCTGCCTCAGATACAGCTGTCAGCTGGGGAACACCTACCCCGGTCACCTGTCTGGTAATACAGATTGAGCCTGATCCAACCCCAACCTTTACAGCGTCTGCGCCGGCTTTAACTAAGTCACGGGCACCTTGTCTAGTTGCCACGTTTCCAGCGATTACCCCTATGGTGGGGAAGTTCGCCTTTAATCGCTTTACCATCTCAATGACCAAATCCAAATGTCCATGGGCAACATCCACTACCAGGATATCAACCTCCGATTCGACCAAAGCAGATGCCCGCTTCAAGTCATCAGGCTTTACACCAATAGCTCCCCCAACCCTAAACCTTCCCTTTTGATCTTTAGTAGCATGGGGATGCTCTTGAACTTTGACGATATCCTGGGCAGTTATCAAACCGACAACGTGGTCATCATCGTCCACCAGGGGCAGTTTTTCTATGCGATGATCATGCAGGGTGACTCGTGCGGCAGAGAGGGGTTCACCAGCAGCAGCAATGACCAGCTGATCCCGAGAGGTCATTACGGTCGAAATTGGTGCAAGAACATCTGGGGCAAAAAGCACATCTCGTGGAGTGAGCATCCCAAGTAAATGTCCATCATCGTCAGTGACCACTAACCCACCAATGCGAGTTTCCACCATTTTTGCGCGTGCTTGCTCGACTGTGGCATTTGGTGAAACTGTTATGGGATGCTCAACCACAAAGCTCTCAGAACGTTTGACTTGCCGCACCATTTCTGATTGACGTTCTAAAGACATAAAGCGATGGAGAATCCCAATTCCACCAGCTTGGGCAACTGAAATAGCCATTTGTACTTCTGTGACTGTATCCATATTTGCGCTGATAACCGGGATCGCCAGACGGATATCCCCAACAATGCGGGTAGATGTATCAACTGCGCTTCGGCTGTGAACGCTGGAATACTTTGGCACCAACAAGACATCATCAAAAGTCAAACCAATTTCTGGTAGCAGTTTCATTGTTCCTCCGCGGGTTGTTGACCCTAATGTGTATATCCCAAATCAGGCACCTGTTCAGATTATGTTTTTGGTTTGCCTGAAATAATCGCGTGTCGTTTTCTTGGTTTTATTGTACAATATTTAGGTGAGAAATTCTACCCGATTGCAGCGCCAATTTTTTGAAATGCCAACCCTGATTGTAGCCCGCGATTTACTTGGGAAACGATTAGTCAGGTTAGCTGGTGAGCAGCGTGTTGCCGGATACATCGTTGAGACAGAAGCCTATCGTGGAGAGGAGGACCTCGGTTGCCACGCACACGCCGGGCTCACTCCTCGCACCCGCATCATGTATGGGCTTCCTGGTTATGCTTACATCTACTTCACATATGGGATGCACTGGATGTTGAACTTTGTCACCGAAGCCCCAAGTTTCCCAGCAGCCGTACTCATCCGTGCTATCGTTGCCAGTGAAGGATTAGAATTCATCGCGTCACGGAGAAACGGGCAACCGCCCCGCAGCTGGACAAATGGACCAGCAAAAATCTGCCGGGCAATGGAGATAAATGGCGCATTGAACGGGGCTGACCTGTGTGCTGAAAATTCACAATTGTTCGTTGAAAAAGGGAAGGATATTCCAGATTCGTTCGTCACCACAACGCCGCGAGTGGGTTTAAAGAATGTAGTTGAACCATGGAAATCCATCCCATGGCGTTTCGTGTCCACATTACCTCATCATCTCTTATCGGAGGCAACATGAATCTATTGGCAGGAAAAAACGCTCTGGTTTTTGGCTTAGCTAATGAACGCTCGATTGCCTGGGGGATCACAAAGGCATTTCATCAACAGGGAGCCAAGATCGGGGTGAGTTACGCAGGGGAAGTCCTTGAACGCCGCGTACGTCCACTGGCAGAATCACTTGAAATCGACTTTGTCGAGCAATGCGACGTTTCACAGGACAACCAGATCCAGGCAGTGGCAGAACGGGCAGCAGAGAAGTTTGGAGAGATTGACATCCTGGTACACTCCATCGGTTTTGCCAATCGTGACGATTTGACTGGACCGTACTACCAAACTAGCCGTTCAGGCTTCCACCTGGCTTTAGATATAAGCGCGTACTCATTCACTGCATTGGCGAAAGCTTTTCAACCGATACTCCGGCAGGGAGGGTCTCTCTTAACGCTGACATTTCATGCCTCAGAGAGAGTATACCCAACCTATAATGTGATGGCGATTGCAAAAGCTGCCTTGGAAGCATCAGTACGCTACCTGGCTTATGACTTGGGAGGTCAGGGAGTCAGGGTTAATGCCATTTCCGCTGGCCCCATCAGAACTTTAGCAGCAGCAGGTGTAAGTAGTTTCAAAACCATGTATCGAGAATTTACAAAAGTCGCACCACTGAGGCAGAACATAACAATAGAGGATGTAGGAAATGCGGCTGTTTTTCTTTGTTCCGACATGGCAAGTAAGACCACAGGACAGATCCTCTTTGTGGATTCTGGCTTCAATATCCTGGGTTTAACCGAAATCGTAGAATAACTCACGATGTTTAGACGAGGTGGAATCACCCAACCACTTTCAAGTCAAGCAATCCCTACTGAAAGGGTAACCTCCGTGTTAGGATCGGGAATTGCCTGGAAAGGGTCGCTTAGTGGGAGTGGCGGCGTACGCATCGAGGGTGCATATGAGGGAGAC
>JACUUU010000013.1 GCA_014859065.1 Anaerolineales bacterium | reverse complement strand
CGGTCCATTGCCAGATGCAGCTAAAATTTACCACGCCAGATCACCAATTTTCCATGCTGATAAGATTCAAGATCCTATTATCATCTTCCAGGGAGAAGAAGATCGGGTAGTTCCAAAAGAACAATCCGAATCGATTGTAGCCTCATTACGACAAAGGGGAATCCCTCACGAATATCATCTCTATGCAGGTGAGGGGCATGGTTTTCGTAAAGTTGAAACGATCCAACATTTTTATGATGCGGTTGATAAGTTCTTGAAACAGTACGTGATTTTCACCTAAGTTTTTCTTGTTATGAAAGGCAAGGCTGAAAATCCTCGTGCTATAATTTTTCGGTTCGTGGATCAAAATGAAATTATAGGAGAAATATATTATGGGTTATTCGATCGTAAGGGTTCCCGAAAGTGGTAAAAAGATCACCATCCAAAATGGGAAATTAACTGTTCCAGATCATGTAATCATTCCTTTTATCGAGGGTGATGGAACGGGAAGAGATATCTGGCGAGCTTCTAAAAGAGTATTGGATGCAGCTGTGCAGAAGGCGTACCAGGGCGATCGCAAGATTCATTGGATGGAAGTTTATGCTGGAGAGAAAGCATATAATGAATTTGGAAGCTGGCTGCCTGACGAATCCGTTCAAGCCTTTCGAGAGTTCCTGGTTGGGATAAAAGGGCCTCTTACCACGCCTGTAGGAGGTGGGTTTCGTTCATTGAATGTAGCATTGCGGAAATTATTGGATTTGTATGTTTGTTTGCGCCCAGTCCGCTATTTTAAAGGTGTGCCTTCTCCGGTAAAGAAACCTGAGCTGGTGGACATGGTTGTGTTCAGAGAGAATACTGAAGATATCTATACAGGAATTGAATTCGAAAACGGTACCCCTGAAAATGAAGCGTTTAAGCATTGGCTGAAAGAGCATTTCTCCCATGAATATGAAAAGATTCGCTTTCCAGAGACAGCTGGATTCGGCATCAAACCTATTTCAAAAGAAGGTACCAACCGCCTGGTCTCAGCTGCAATCCAGTATGCTTTGGAAAATAATCGGCGAAGTGTGACTCTGGTTCATAAGGGTAATATTATGAAATATACTGAAGGGGCATTTCGCAATTGGGGGTATGAGTTGGCGGAAACGAGCTTTGGAGACCAGGTCTACACCTGGGCACAGTGGGAAAGGACAGTTGCTGAGAAAGGCGAACAAGCAGCCAATGCCGAACAAGAGGCGGCTTTAAAGAATGGAAAGTTACTAGTGAAGGATGTAATTGCCGACATAGTTTTCCAGCAGACGATCACACGTGCAAAGGAATTTGATGTGCTGGCTACAATGAACTTAAACGGGGATTACCTCTCCGACGCATTGGCTGCACAGGTTGGTGGAATCGGCATTGCACCAGGTGGAAATATTAATTACCTCAGCGGACATGCTGTTTTCGAGGCAACTCACGGAACAGCTCCAAAATATGCAGATAAAGATGTGGTAAATCCTGGTTCGGTTATCCTTTCTGGAGAAATGATGCTGAACTTTATGGGTTGGAAGGAAGCTGCATCCTTGGTGGTAGGAGGAATGGAAGGAGCGATTGCTGCTAAACAGGTAACCTACGACTTTCACCGGCTGATGGAGGAAGCGAATCTGGTTAAGACCTCTGAGTTTGGTGATGCTATTATTCGCTACATGGATGAGGTGTAGTAAAATTTACCAGCAGGGGGCGAATTCAATTGAAATACCTGCCAAGAAATGGGATATTGAACCTTCAAAAAGGAGCGTTCTCCCCATTTCTACAGTACAAGGAGGTTTTAATGGAAGTTCTCAAGTTAAACCTGACTGGTTTGGCACGCTATCGAGGAAGGGAAGGACATTCCAGTTTCATACTTCACCGGATTACCGGTCTGGGAGTTTTGCTCTTCTTGATCATCCATATTCTAGATACAGCAACGGTGTATTTTTATCCCGCGCTGTATGAACATGCGATCGAGATTTATCGATCAACCCCTTTCATCATTGGGGAAATCTTTCTGGTTTTTAGCGTGATTTTCCATGGTGTCAATGGTTTACGCATTGCTCTCCTCGACCTGTACTTTACTGACAAGTGGACGATTGAGACCCAGAGAAAAACAGCGAAATGGACGATGATCCTATCGATAGTCCTGTGGTTGCCGGCTGCATTCTGGATGGGACGTAATTTGTTGATCCATAATTTTGGCTGGTAGCGAGGGAGGGCATTGATATGGCTAGCGATATTAGAAAAGTGGAAGTAAAAAGAGATTCTGAGATCATTGCCTGGAAATGGATGCGATATAGCGGAATCTTACTGATTCCGCTGGTTTGGGTTCATGTGGCACTCAACGATGTCATCATAGGGGTTCATGATATTGATATTGACTTGGTCGCTGTGCGGTGGGAAGTAATTGGATGGCGAATCTATTCGTTCTCTATCCTGGCTTTTGCGCTCGCACACGGGATGAACGGCCTGAGACAGGTATTGAATGATTACGTAGGTACTGATAAGAATAGGCGCAGGCTTGCTTGGGTGCTGTTTCTGGTTTGGCTGGTTGTCTCAGTTATTGGGGCGACTGCGATCATTGGTGGTGTAAGGGGGGAAGGTGTTTAAACTGCGAAATTGAAATGAAAAGCCTCCCAAAGCGGGAGGCTTTTCGGATGCAAACAGAGGAGCTTCAGAAGACTCGGTTATGATGGTTAGTAAGACAAAGAAGGCATAGCTACATTGTTGATGAGGTAGCTGTTTCAAGGAATGCTGTGATGGTTCTACCTTTCAGGCGGCGATGGAGATGCAATGTCATCTATGATGAGGTCTCTCTATATGAGTGGTATCCTCAACGCCTCATGTTTTGCATAAGACTTACGCGTATACTGTTGCAAGAATAGTGCCAAATCGATAATTTTTGACCTGATCTGGTAAATAAGCATAGATCAATTGGATATATTTAGTGGCGTTATAATTAAAACTGATCATGCGGAGAGCGTGATTGTGATTATTACCCAGGAGGATACAGGAGTAACTTCATGAATATGCATCAATTTGAGGTGCTTGTAGTTGGGGCAGGGGGTGCTGGTTTGATGGCAGCTTTATATGCATCCAGAAACGCTCATACAGCCGTTCTAAGTAAGCTTTATCCAACACGATCTCATACTGGAACAGCTCAGGGCGGAGTGGGAGCAGCCTTGGGTAACATTGAGGAAGATCATCCTGAATGGCACACCTACGATTCAGTAAAGGGAAGCGACTATTTGGGAGATCAAGATGCAATTGAATTCATGTGCAGCGAAGCTGTAGATGCCGTGTATGAACTCGAGCACATGGGATTGCCCTTCTCACGAACCCCAGACGGTCGTATTGCCCAGCGACCTTTTGGCGGACACACCAACAACCGAACAGGAAAACCTGTCAGGCGCGCGTGTTATGCGGCAGATCGAACCGGGCATATGATATTGCAAACTCTCTATCAACAGTGTATCAAAAACCGAGTTAACTTTTTTGATGAGTTTCACGTAATTGACTTGCTGGTCAATGAAGGTGTCGCTGTTGGTGTGGTTGCCCTCGAACTCGCAACAGGTGAACTGCATGTTTTCCATGGGAAAGCGATTATCTTTGCAACGGGGGGTCACGGTCGTATTTTTGATATTACTTCAAACGCATATGCTTATACCGGTGATGGAGTAGCGATTACCTTGAGAAAGGGCATTCCAGCAGAGGATATGGAGTTTTTCCAGTTTCATCCAACGGGAATTTTCAAGTTGGGAATCTTGATCACTGAAGGTGTGCGGGGTGAAGGAGGAGTTTTAATCAACGGTAAGGGCGAACGTTTTATGGGTAAATATGCACCTACTGTGAAAGATTTAGCTTCTCGGGATGTGATTAGCCGGGCTATGCATATTGAAATGCAGGAGGGTCGAGATATTGATGGTAAGCGGTATCTTCACCTGGATGTGCGTCCTGAAACCGTGAATAAATACGCGGCTGAAGATGATCGTACAAATCCAGATGGTACACCTTACCAGGTTACAGGTGAAGAAATCCTGAAAAAACTACCCGATATTATCGATTTCTGCCGAACATACCTGGGTGTAGATCCTGTCACTCAACCAATGCCTGTCCAGCCGACAGCCCACTACGCCATGGGTGGCATACCAACCAACAAATTTGGAGAGGTAGTGATCGATGAGAATAACACTGTCATGCCAGGTCTTTATGCAGCCGGTGAGTGCGCTTGTGTTTCGGTTCATGGCGCAAATCGACTGGGCACCAATTCCCTATTGGATCTGATCGTATTCGGAAAACATGCTGGGATTAAGGCAGCAGAATACGCCAATCAGGTGAAATTTGTTCCTTTACCTGAGGATGCTACTGGTTTTTCACGTCAGCAATTGGATGCCATTTTGAATTCATCAGGTTCTGAACGGATTGCTGATATCGCTTCAGAGATGAAGACAGTTATGAATGATTATGTTGGTGTTTTCCGGACTGAGGATGGTATGAAAAGGGCGCTGGAAGTAGTCCGGCAGCTTAAAGGACGGTTCAAGAACGTACGGGTTGATGATCATGGTAAGATTTACAATACTGACTTGTTAAATGCTTGGGAATTGAGCAACCTTCTTGATCTGGCAGAAATAACAGCAACCTGTGCACTGGAGCGCAAAGAAAGTCGTGGTGCTCATGCTCGGGATGACTATCCAAAACGCGACGACAACAATTGGTTGAAACACAGTTTAGCTTGGACTCGGAATGGGGATGTGGAAATTCGTTATAAACCAGTTGTCATCACAAAGTTCCAACCTAAAGAAAGAGTCTACTAGGGTAAAGTGCTATGCAAGTTACGTTAAGAATTTACCGATACAATCCTGAAAAAGATGAAAAGCCTTATTACCAAAATTACACACTGGAGGCTGATCCTACAGACCGAGTTTTAGATCTGTTAGAGTATATAAAAGCTCATATCGATGGGACACTATCTTTCAGACGTTCTTGTGCACACGGTATCTGTGGATCGGATGCCATGCGGATCAATGGACGTAATTACTTGGCTTGTAAGGTGCTGGTAAAGGACCTGGGTACGTCCAACATAACAGTTGAACCGCTGCTTGGCTTTAAAGCCATAAAAGACATGATTGTGGATATGGAGCCATTTTTCGAGCATTATCGATCAGTGATCCCATATTTGGTTAATGATGAACCTCTCCCGCGAGGTGAAAGGCTGCAGAGTCCCGAAGAGCAAGAACGTTTTGATGATACTACCAAGTGCATTTTATGCGCTGCGTGTACTACCTCGTGCCCCTCATTCTGGGCAAATGGAAAATATGTAGGCCCAGCAGCCATCGTAGCTGCTCACCGTTTTATTTTTGACAGCCGAGATCGCGCGGCTGCTGAGAGGTTGCAGGTTCTCAATGATCATTTCGGGGTTTTCCGCTGCCATACGATCTTCAACTGCACTGAAGCATGCCCACGCGAAATTAAAATAACCCAGGCTATTGGTGAAGTAAAAAAGGCTATTGCGACCGGGAGGTTGGAATAATCCAATTGTTTCATTGTTAATAATTTATCTAAATCTGCCCTCAGCCTGAACACACCTGAAAATGGGGGTAGGACACAGGTCGTTCAGTTACAACCGTGAATAAAATTTGCTTGTTTGCCTAATACTGGGGTGCTATAATGGTAATAACTGCCCCAATAGCTCAACGGACAGAGCGAGGCTCTCCTAAGGCCGAGATCCGGGTTCGAATCCCGGTTGGGGCTTAGAATTAAATTAAAGCTGCAATAAAAATACTCTTGTCAAAATTCTGAATATTTGATAGCATTCGTTTGTCGAACGGCTGGGTGCCCCCCTCACCTGGCCGTTCGGCTTATTTACATGGTAAGAAAGTTAGAATGTTTAACTAATTTCATTAAATAAAATGTTTCTGAAAAACCCTTGCGTTTTCTATATACTTCGTGTAGTATATAGATGACAAGCGTCTGGGTGCCCCCCTCACCCAGGCGCTTGTCTTTATACCTATAGATTCGAGAATCACCATTATTAGCTATTTCATGTATTCTGTAAAAGACGAGAATCCATTTTAAGTAGATTTGGAAAGGCACCTTTGAGCGATGATTTTTTTAAGTTTAACTTTCCACATCATAAGTGAGTAGAACATGTACTCATTGCTATTATTGACTCTAATCAGTCATCTTGTTATCATTGGGACATGTTCGATAAACGGAAAATTGTTGACACATTTGTTTTATCAGAGCAAGTTGTTGTTTATCCTGGGGATTGTTTGGAGTTGTTGAGAACAATTCCAAATGAGTCTTTAAGCTTGATTGTAACATCACCTCCCTACAACATTGGAAAGGAATATGAACGACGCCTTAAGCTGGATAACTACCTTAACCAGCAGGCATTGGTTATTGAGGAATGCGTCAGATGCCTGGCTCCTAATGGGAGTATTTGTTGGCAAGTTGGGAATTATGTGGATAATGGCGCGATTATTCCTCTCGACACAGTCCTTTACCCTATATTTACAAAATTCGGACTTAAGATGAGGAACCGGATTATCTGGCATTTCGAGCACGGTTTACATTGCCGCCGCCGATTTTCTGGGCGATACGAAATAATAATTTGGTTTGTAATCAGGATAGTGGGCATGATGCGATCTGGTTGTTGGCAGCCATGCGGGCCGAGGATTGGTTAACGGTCTAACTATATCGTTTTGGTGGTTTAGTGATTTGAGTGGATTATAGCTGGTTACATTAATGAGTGAATCTGATCTGTAACCTTAATCTTTTAATGGTGTTTTAGAATATGTGGAGGATTCCAGAAACGGGTTGTTTTCAAGGAACAGACGTTTTAGGGTTATTGGGCTTGAGCGTATTGCGCTGGTCACCGGCGGTTCCAGCGGGATTGGGTTAGCATTAGCTCGCGAATTGGCACAAGTAGGCTGTCATGTCTGGTTGGTGGCTCGCGACAGGGATAGGCTGGCATCAGCTTTGGCTGAGGTTATGAGTCTCCGGTTGAATGAAAACCAGCATTGTGGGGTGATAAGCGCAGACGTGTCTGATCAAGCTCAAGCTGCTGCTGCGGTTGAACGGGTCTCTAATGAGGTTGGTGTCCCTCATTTGTTGATCAACTCAGCTGGAGAAGCCCAACCGGGATACTTTCATGAGCTTGACCTGGAGTCTTTTCACTGGATGATGGACGAAAACTACTTTGGAACGGTAAATATGATCAAGGCAGTCCTGCCCGGAATGATGGCGCGAGGTTCAGGTCATATCGTCAATATCTCGTCTGTAGCTGGTTTCCTGGGCGTTTTCGGCTACAGCGCCTATAGTGCTTCCAAGTTTGCTGTATCCGGTTTTTCGGATGTATTGCGGGCTGAGACGAAGCCTAATGGTATCGGTGTATCGGTCGTTTTCCCATCTGATGTGGATACCCCGCAGCTTGCATACGAGTCCCAATTCAGGCCGGCAGAAACTAGAGCTCTTGTATCTGGCGGGCCGATCATGTCGCCGGAGGTGGTCGCCAGGATAATACTGCGTGGTGTCTCCCGTGGAAAATATGTAATTCTTCCAGGACTAACAGCAAAAGTTCTGTATTGGTTGACAAAAGGACTGGGTAATGTCGCCTATCCGGTAATGGATTGGATTGTAGCAAGAGCGCAAAGACAAGTGAAATGAAGCAGTTGAGCACCAAATAGACTAGGCAAGCGAGTCCAGTATCGAGTAATTCAAGGAGGTTTAAAAACATGGACATCTTTGAAAAATGCCCCAGCTTTACAGCAGCAAGAGAGGCGATGGCTGGTGGTTATTATCCCTTCTTCATCCCGATGACCGATAACGAAGGTTGTGAGGCAATCTACCAGGGTCGCCATGTGATAATGTGTGGTTCGAACAATTACCTGGGTTTAACCACCCATCCTAAGGTGCGTCAAGCAGCTATCGATGCCATTCATCGTTACGGCACCAGCTGTACCGGTTCTCGTTTTGCCAATGGGACCTTAGAGCTGCACGAACAATTGGAACAAGAACTAGCAGAATGGGTCGGTAAAGAAGCGGCATTAGTATTTACGACAGGGATGCAAACTAACCTGGGTACTATTAGTGCGTTAGTGGGGCGGGGAGACGTTGTGATCTTAGACAAAGACGACCACGCCAGCATTGTAGATGGTGCTCGTTTGGGCTGGGGAGAAATTAAACGCTTTCGGCACAACGATATGGCAGACCTGGAGCGTGTATTGGAAAAGATCCCAGAAGACGTGGGCAGATTGGTTGTGGTCGACGGTCTTTTCAGCATGGGAGGTGATTTGACGCCATTGCCCGAGTTAGTACCCCTCTGTAAAAAGTATTCTACCCGCCTGATGGTGGACGATGCTCATAGTATGGGGGTTTTTGGGTGTGGTAAAGGTACTGCAGCTCACTTCGGACTGACCGATGAAGTGGACCTGATCATGTCTACTTTTAGTAAATCCTTTGCATCGATAGGGGGGTTCATTGCTGGTGATGAGACGGTTATTCACTATATCAAGCACCACGCACGCGCATTAATCTTTAGCGCCAGCATTTCACCATCGAACACTGCTGCAGCTCTGGCAGCATTGCAGGTGATGCAGGAGGAACCAGAACGTATCCAGCGCGTAAATCAAATTGGGGAATTCATGAGAAATGAGATGAGACAGCTTGGTTTTAATATCGGACAATCTGTCTCCCCCATTATCCCAATCTACATTGGTGATGACATGGGCACGATTTTGACCTGGAAATTGCTCTTCGAGCGGGGGGTGTTCGTCAACCCGGTATTATCCCCGGCTGTGCCGCAGGGTCAACAACTGCTGCGTACCAGTTATATGGCGACTCATACCGATGAACAACTCGAGAGAGCTCTCGAAATCTACGAAAGCGTAGGGAAACAGTTGGGATTGATTTAGCGGTGATCTGGGTGAAATTGAAGTCACCCTTCCACAGATCTTTTCCTACCCAGCCACTTAAGTAATGATAATAAGAAATTCTCATCAAGCATGTAAATTTCATCTATGATACATCTTGACATATATGACATCATTATATGATTTGACGCATGAGAACTACAATCCGTTTAGATGAAAATCTCCTGAAGGAAGCCAAACTCCTGGCTGCTCGCCGGGGGACGACTTTAAAGTCAGTTATCGAAGATGTTATGCGGGAATCCCTAGCACGGCAGCACGATGCTAAACAATGTGAACCGGTCCAGTTGACGACATTTAAAGGGAATGGTTTACTTCCTGGGGTAGATTTGGACGTTTCCCAGGACTGAAAAGGAGGAGACCATTCTCAAAGGATTTTTCGTCTATTCGGTAAGTCCGATATCACTCTACCCAACGCCTCCCCAAACCTATCTATCTCCTCCACTGTGTTGTAGTGCACCGGTCCAACCCGCACCATACCACCATTGGCTTCCAAACCCAGCCGTTCGGTGACGGCTAAGGCATAGTAATTCCCATCCCACACGTAAATATTTTCTCTTGCGAATGCCTGCGCCAAGTCGCGTGGGTGAACTGAGTGGGCTGATGAGCCGGCTCCAACTTGCAGAGTAAAGCTGACTGTAGGCACGCGCTCTTCCAGCCGATCCCGTTCGGTAGGACCATAAACTCTTACCCCAGGTGTCTCTTCCAATACATCCAGAAGCGTATGGGTGAGTGTGTGTTCGAAAATTTGGATGGCGCGCATGGCTTTCTTAAGCTGTAAAGAGCGTCCTGTAAACTGCCCTTCAAACTCTCCAGTGGTTGATTCCCCAAAAGTCTCGCCTAACCATTCCAAATATTCTAATGCGCCAAGAACTCCAGCGATTCCTTCAAAATTTCCCGTGCCGGTTTCGAACTTGCCGGGTGGATCAGATGGTGCCGGACGCACACGATAAGCTGTGAGCTCATCCAGTAAATCAAATTTGCCGTAGAGCACGCCTACATGTGGTCCGAAGAATTTATATGCTGAACACGCTAAAAGGTCGCAATCCAACTGCTGTACATCGATGGGGCCATGAGGGGCATACTGAACGGCATCGATGAAAGTCAGCGCGCCGGTTGCTTTTGCCATACTGATAATTGTTCCCAGCGGATTGATGGTTCCAAGCGCATTGGAGGCATAGCCCACTGCTACCAGGCGAGGTTTACTCTCCATGGCGGTCTGAAAATCCTCAAGATTGAGGCGGCCATCTTCGGGGTGAAAATCGACCCAATGAATGTGACAATCCCGTTCTTCTGCAACCATCACCCATGGTGTGATGTTGGCGTCGTGATCAAGGCGTGTGACGACGAGACTATCTCCTGGGTTAAGGGTGTGCGCCAGTGAGCGGCTCAAATTGAATGTCAGACTGGTCATATTAGGACCGAACACGATTTCTTCAGGGCGATCAGCATTGAGGAAATCAGCCAAATATGAACGGGTTTCCCACACAAGCGCGTCAGATTGTTGACTGGTATCGAAGGCACCGCCGTGATTGGCGTTGCATTCGACCAAATATGCACTCATGCGCTCGATTACCCTTTGCGGTACCTGGGTTCCGGCTGGATTATCCAGGTAAATGGCAGGTCTTTTTAATGCTGGAAATTGATTGCGGATACTGGTTGAGTCGAATGACATATGAAAGCCTCGATATTGATATTTTGGTGAACTGGTGATTGCTCAGCACACTCATTTTACACCCAGCTGGAAATTTTAATCTTTATATCCTGCCAGTATAAGTAAATAAGTATGATCCGCAACTTTTCAGCGAGGATATATTGCCGCGCCGGTAGATTAGTGCTATTATATTAGGTAAAGTTATCTATAAAGGTGTGCGTATGACAACGCTTGCTGAAGAATTAGATCAGTTAACCCGAGAAGGGGAACTATACGAATCTTTGCCGGACGGCGCGGTGCGTTGTTATGCTTGTGGTCATCGCTGCCTGATCCGCGAAGGTCGCCGTGGTATTTGTCAGGTCCGCTTTAATCATCAGGGCAATTTGATGGTTCCATGGGGATACGTAGCTGCCTTACAAGCTGACCCAATTGAGAAGAAACCTTTCTTCCATCTGCTTCCCAGTTCCAGCGCTCTAACATTTGGGATGTTAGGTTGTGATTTCCATTGTAGTTACTGCCAAAATTGGTTGAGTTCCCAGGTGATGAGGGATACTGCTTCAGACATCTCTGCAAAATATATCCGCCGGGTTTCACCTCAGGGGCTGGTAGATTTCGCTCTCCGTAGTGGGGCAAAAGTGGTTGCTTCCTCCTATAATGAACCACTTATAACTACTGAGTGGGCGGTGGAAATATTCAAACTTGCTCAAACCAAGGGTTTGAAATGTGTCTATATTTCTAATGGTAATGCTACACCAGAAGTGATTGATTACTTGCGTCCCCATATTGCTGGCTTCAAAGTTGATCTAAAAACCATGCAGGATCGCCAGTACCGGAAGTTAGGTGGAGTGTTAAACCACGTGCTCGACTCTATCCAATTAGCTCATAAATCTGGTTTATGGGTCGAAGTTGTTACCCTGGTTGTGCCCGGCTTCAATGACACCACAGAGGAGTTGATGGATACCGCGCGCTTCATTGCCTCCGTTTCTGTGGATATCCCCTGGCATGTGACCGCCTTCCACCCCGATTATAAAATGACGGATCCACCACCAACAAGTGTCAAGACATTGATCCGGGCTGCGGAGATTGGACAGGAAGCTGGCTTGCATTACGTCTATGCTGGCAATTTACCCGGCAGGGTTGGAGAGTATGAGAACACGGTGTGCCCAAATTGCTATACTCCTGTGATTGAGCGTTCTGGTTACAGCATCTTTGCCTACAGGATAAATGAGCAAGGGGAATGCTCGAATTGTGGGTCGAGAATAGCGGGAGTTTGGGCTGACAATCCAGAGACGGTTGAATTAGGCGGCTCAGGTTTTCCCCGTTTTATCGGCTTATAGTGGGGGAGAGCATATCGACGGCCAGGTAAAGTAAGCCGGTTCGGCGTTAATAGTAGGAACGAAAATTGCAACCATTAAATATCGACACATAATTTGGATTCGAGCTAATTTTTAGCTCGAATAAAGCGATCGATACGATTTTATGCATATAACCTCCTAAAGAAAACTAGGTGAATTAATAGACCATGCCATCTTCAATTGATTTGACAATCCAACCCCTAATAGGGTCTGCATCCCAAGATCTGGCAAGTATGCCGGGTTTAATTACTACTTCTCCGCCGCGCAAACATGCGCGCGGCCGCAACCGAGATCGTTTGATATTGTACCTTTCCTGGCCTGAAGGTAGCTCTCTACCCCCTGAAAAAATAGGTCCCCTGTTGGACTATTTGGTGCGAACTTTTTACCGCTCCCCTGGTCCAGTTACCACTGCTCAACGGGCGGTTGCTGAAGCCATCAACCAGCTATTATTGGATCGAAATTTGAAGCAGGCTATGAATGGACAGCAAGCCATTGGTTGGCTTACCCAAGTGGTTGTTCGTGATAAACACCTATATGTGGGACAATCTGGTCCCACGCATACATACATTCTCAGTAGCAGCGATACTGGAGATGGTGAAGATAGCAGGCAGATATTTGACTCTCACCTGGCAGGTCGTGGTTTGGGTATCAGCAGGACCAGCCCGGTCCGTTTTACGCAGGCGGAGTTAAAACCTGGGGATGCGGTGCTTTTGACCTCCCAGCCTCCTGCTTCTTGGACTGCAGAGACTCTGCAAAAGGCACTTAACCAGGGGGGCGATCGTTTGATCCGCCGGCTCTTGGATCAAAGTGACACCAATATGCACGCAGTCTTGGTTCAGGTTGAAGCAGGCAGTGGAAGGATGGAAACGCATAAACCAATGACTTCGCTACCAACGCCTTCGTTCTCTCAGCAAACATCCGCTCATCAAAATTTGGATGAGGATGAACTCCTTGAAGACCAAGCAGCGTTCTCAGCTGCTTATAGAGGGCCGGGGGTGAGTGAGACCTGGATAGGCGGAGAGCCACCCTTAGATGATTCATTGGGTCAAGTGATGGCAGAGCACAGCAGATCAGCTGATCATTCATCAGAACCCACAAGCAGCTCTGCCATCCCACAAACGTCTGGGAGGGCTGAGGTGCAAAGCAACCAGGTTGGAAGGAATGCTGCACCGCTACCAGAAGAACCAGGGAAGGTCGGTAAAGTTCTCACTTCAACCAAACTGCGTCCGATCAAGCAGTTTTTCAAATCGATTGGGCGAGGGTTAAAAATTGCTCTTATAAAACTGCTCCATGGGTTTGCCCGTTTATTGAGGGTAGTTTTACCGGACAGCAGTCTATTTAAGTTGCCCCCCAGCACAATGGCATTTTTTGCTGTTGCGGTTCCATTAGTGGTTGTAGTCGTCGCCAGCCTGGTGTATCTGCAGCGTGGTCAAGGGATCTACTATGATTATTATTTTCAACAGGCGCTTGAATCGGCACAGATTGCCGAAGCCCAGAGCGACCCCCAGCATCTGCGGATGGCATGGAGTACAACCATAACTTACCTCGATCAGGCTGATCACCATCGAAAAACTCCTGAGTCCCAGTCGCTTCGAGCTCAAGCTTTGCAAGTTTTAGACTCGTTGGATTACGTCGAACGGCTGGATTTTATTCCCGCACTCACCACAAAATTGAATGATTCAGCCCATATTTCCAGGATGGTGGTCACTGATACTGACCTGTATTTGCTCAATGCGCATGAAGGCAATGTCATCCGGGCAACCATTTCAAATGAGGGCTATGTAGTCGATCCTTTCTTCAAGTGCGCTCCAGGTCCTTATGGTAGTTTTTTCGTCGATGCAATAACAGACATCACCCCATTGCCGCGTGGGCACGATACCAGGGCTACGGTGTTAGGCATCGATGCCAATGGTAATTTGCTTTATTGCATCCCTGGTGAAGACCCCCTGGCGCAACCCTTAGCACCACCGGATACCAATTGGGGAAGTCCGGAAGGTGTTGTGTTTGAAACTGGAGACCTTTACGTGCTTGACCCAAAGACGAATGCTGTGTGGATTTACTGGAATATGGATATTTCCAAGCAGCCGCGGTTTTTCTTTGGTCAGCAGGTTCCACCCATGCATGATGTCATCGATCTGGCTGTAAACCGCTCTGACTTATATTTGCTGCACACCGACGGTCATCTGACCACTTGTACGTATAGTGGACTGGCTGAGTCACCCACGCGTTGTGAAGAACCGGCCATCTATATCGACCCGCGGCCAGGGCGTCAGGACACCGCGATCATTGAAGGCGCCCATTTCACTGAGGTTCATTTTGCCCCACCTCCAGACCCATCGATTTATATGCTTGAGCCTACATCACAGGCAGTTTATCATTTCAGTGTCCGCCTGACTTATCAGAGACAGTTTCGCTCCAGTGAGCCGTTACCTGCGGGACCTGCCACCGCATTTACCGTCAGCCACACCAATCGAACTGTGTTTTTGGCTGTTGGAAATGAGGTGTTCTACGCCAGTCTGCCATAGCTCACCCAGCTATCCTGGCTAATCGAATCAGATAGGTTTGCCGACAGGGGAGCGATCGAGATTCCTGAAGTTTTCTATGCTTAGGGTTACTAGTGAAAAAGTGGGACCTGTTGGAACAAAGGTCATTCAGATGGTGATTCCTGAGTCGGGAGTGGCGTCGATGTTGGCCAGGGAGTGTAAGTAGCAGGAACCGGCGTGGGGCTGGTATCGGGTTCTGGACTGGTCTCTGCAGTGGGGGAGGAAATTACGCTGGTAGATTGATCGAGTGTTGCTGTTGCTGGTACGGGAGAAACTTGGGTTGGGGGTAGGGTTGGGATCAGAAATGGGTCTGATGTGATTCCCAGCTCAAAGGTTGGGTCAGGTGATATCGTTGGTGTAGAACGCGTCTGAGCCCATACAAAGGTATCCATCACCAGGTACCCCAACCCAAACATAATTCCCATCCCTAGAAAACTCCAAACCAGGGTCATCAGACGAGATTTCCGCCTGGATTTACCAGTCAGCCTCTTTCTGGATGGCACTTCCAGGCTGATTACTGTGATGTTATCGTGACCACCGCGGTTATTTGCCAGATCTATCAGCTCTTGAAGAGCTTGTTCTCTGTTATTTGAGTTCAAGACCTCCAGAATTTTTTCTTCCTCAACCAGGTCAGTCAGTCCATCTGTGGAGAGAAGTATACAGTCACCAGGTTGAAGGTGCATTCCCTGGTTTGATTCTGCCTGTTCATCGCTTTCATCTGAGCGAAGACGCATGCGTAAGTCGGGAACTACCGGCTGAGTCGATCCCAAGTGCCGGCGGATGACGTGGGCGTTCGGATGCTGGCGGGCTTCGTCTGGGGTTAGTGTCCCATTGTCGATCGCTTCTTGAACCCAGGTGTGATCAATGGTCAACTGCTGGATGGTATCGTTCCTGACCAAGTAGATGCGGGTGTCTCCGACTGAAGCAATGTAGAGTTTGTCATCGACCACCCAGGCGCAAGAGCAGGTGGTACTCATTCCCTGCTGAGATGGATCGCTTCCAGATTCCACATAGATATTTTGGCTGGCAGTAATAATGGCATCTCTCAAAATTTGGGTGGGGTGTTTTGCGTTGCTATCACTGACAACCTGGCTGATCGTATCTACCGCTATCTCAGCAGCTACTTCGCCGGCGCGATGCCCACCAACTCCATCGGCAATCACTGCCAACAATGATGGTGTCGGGTCAACCTCACTCAGGCGAAACGCAGTTACAGCATAACGGTCTTCGTTGTTCTTGCCTTTCATACCCGGGTGGGTTACGGCGGATACATACAAATGTGCTTGAGAAACCGGGATCACAGGTTGAGTTCCTTTTTGGTGATGACGGGCTTGCGGATTTTCTGCGGGTCACGTAGAGAAAAGCGAAATCCAACCCTGCCGATGTGGATTAAATCCCCGTGCTCTAAGCGGACACCTTCAGGAGAGATAGGAGTGAAGTTTACCCACGTTCCCGCGATCGATTTCTCGTCGTATAGACGGTAAACGTTGTCTGGATCTAAACGTAAGCGAGCATGGATGGTTTCTACGGATGGGTCTTCTAAAACTTGGGTTGCCAATGTCGGATCACGACCAAAAGTAAGCTCATCTCCGACAATGGGTATGGGAGGCGATGTCTTTCCCGGTTCAGTTTCAGAAATCCGGATCAACATCGCCAGGGCTTCAGCCTCCACACGCCTGTGTGGCCAGGATAAACGATTGAACCACTCTGGAAGACGGGTGTGTTTCCGGTCGGTTTTTGCTTTCACTGGTTGGGTGACGGGGTCAGAGCGATGATTCCCATTACGGGAGGGTTTTGAAAATCCCGGTTGAATGCGCCCACCCATTACTAATATCAGCAGTAAGATCGATCCAGTCACTAATACAACGAGCCCCACTAATAGTGATCTGTTTCGGGTAAACGTGAAGGGATTATTCTGCTGGGATTGGACAATGGACACCATTATTGAGTGTTCCAGGCTGCTGCCGGACAAACCTAAACTGTCTACTACTTCCACTCGAATCTTGTGTGTATCAGTGCTGGTGTATTCACTCAGATCCCAGGCAAAACGATCGAAGGGAGAAGCTGTGTTCTCATGGGCGAGCTGCTCATCTACGAACAGACGAGATCTTTCCATAGGGCGTGTGTGACCGTCTGGGAACTCGATGATCACTTCCAATTCATATTGTTTGGGTGTGATCTCTTCCGTTTCGCCTTCTGCGACTGTGGATACTTCGCGTTTGATCTCTTGTCCAGGTGAGATGAAGGCCACATTGGGTGGCAGCACTTCGATTTCAATTTCTTGCTCGGGTGAAGTGACAATAACTTCGTCCGTTCTTATGTGGACTGCTATCTGATGGATTCCACTGGAGTTGAGGGCGGATTCATATTTTAATAAATACGTGCTCCGCAAAGGTTCGAGGTAATCTTCCAGGTCTGGTAATGGTTCAATTCCTGAGTAAGCGAAGAACTTCCCTCCAGTTTGATCAGCCAGGTTTTGGAGCTGGTTTGCAAAAGGAGTGTGATAAAGATTTGCGGAGGTGACCAGCCAAACAAAAACGCGAACATCACGCTGTCTGGCACGCACTGCCAGGCTCTCAAGGTAGAGCGTCATGTCATATTCGGGAAGATCAGTGATGAACAGGACTGCCCTACCCATTTCCGGACGGGCGAGATCCTCAGCTGCAAGTTCAAGAGAACGCCCTAAGAGTTCGAATCCTAATTCACTGCTTCCGTTTTCTGGTTGGTAGGGTTGCAGGGTGGAAATCCAGGTGTTTGCATCGGATAAATGAGTCGCAACCGGCCCGTTTACAGTCAGCAAGCTGAGGTCATCAAGGGTAGTGCCTTGACGAGCATGTGCCCATTCTTCTAAAACTTCATAGATATACTCATAACGAGTAACACCCAATAGATCGCGCACATTGAAGGCTGTGCCAGGATTGATGGCAGTCACGAATTGGACACCTGGTCTTAGCTGTTCTAATTCTAAGACGGGTAAGCGGCGTCCATTTTCCAGGACACTGATTTCTGACCGTTCAAGCCCTGCAATGAAGTTGCCCTCTGCATCGCGAACATCTAGAAAGGTTGAGATAATGGGGAAAGACTCTATATCAGGAGGAGTCAATCTGGCCTGGTCAGCTTCCTGGGCAGACAACCACGAAGTGAAAAGGAGCGAAAATATCAGCGCCAGGATTACTGCGCGCAGTTTGTTAGCCATATTTTAAATTTTAGCACACCCTGGATAATCAATTAGATCGGAAGATGTCGCTGCCTGACAGCAGTTGGTCTATGGTTTTTAGACCCCGATCTTAAATGCCAGCTCCTCCACCAGTCAACATTGGGGTCAGTCGCAGATATGTCAGCGTCCAGGCGCTGCTGATATAGCTGCGCAAAATACCACTCAGGACTATTAGCAAAGGTAAGTATATCACCAAACAGAGAATCGAAATCAAAGCTACAAATGGAACTGCGTTTGAGCTGCTGAAAAAGGCGATCGATAAGACTGGCGCCAGCACCAATAGTAATGGTGCAGAGATGATCAAACCACCTATCGCGCCGATACCAAGGATTAGGATCAAAGCCATCAGAATGACAGCCCCAAAATTGTTACTGACCATAGTCCATGCGCGCTGCAGTGCAGCTGTGATGCCTAAGTTGTCAGCCACGATAGACACGATGCCAAGCTCGATATAAGCCTGCACAAGCCAGGCAAGCGGAACCAACAAGCAAATGAACGGCAAGAAGCATAATAAGGCAAAGCCAAAAGTGACTGCTGTAAGCAGCACAATGGGGATTGAGACTATCAGGACTACCAAAAAGATGACTATGCTTACCAGGAGAACCAGCGCGAACACCCTCCAAAAGTAGGGCAGGCTGCCGCGAAACAGCTCACTGAACGATAGTTGGGGAGTGGATTGTTCGACCTGTAAAGTCCCGCGAATGATTCCGATACGGCCGATCGTTCCAAAAAATATCGATACAGCCACCAAGATCAAAATAACAACGACCGCTAAACCGATCCACAGAGGGATTTGTTCGGGGGGGAATCCATCAAGGTAAGCACTGATTTGGGGAGGCAGTTCCGTCGAAAAGCTGTATTGGATGTTAGGTGCACTGCCACCGTTTCCAGCACAGCCTGCCATGATCCCGAAAATCCAAAGGATTTTATGCTTCCAGATAATTTGCCAGGCACGTGAGAGCACTTCACCAAAATTCATATCATTCTCCTTGATGTTATCTATTTGATGTTGCTAATGTCAGTTTTCGTCATTCCCATTCGATTGTGGCTGGGGGTTTCGCAGTAATATCATATACAACTCGATTGACTCCACCCACCTCGTTCACGATGCGGTTGGCGATGCGGGCTAATAAATCGTGAGGCAGGCGCGCCCAATCAGCGGTCATGAAATCTTCGGTGGTAACCGCTCGCAGGGCGATAACTTCCTCATAAGTGCGTTGATCCCCCATCACGCCTACAGACTGCACCGGAAGGAGGACCGCGAAAGCTTGAGCAGTGGCAGTTGCAGTGGTAAGTCTTTCCTTAGGGATAATATTCAATAGTCCAGCTGCACGTAGCTCTGAGGTCAGGATTTCATCAGCAGCCCGTAGGCAGGTCAGCCGTTCAGGTGTGATCTCTCCCAGACAGCGCACAGCCAGACCAGGACCTGGGAATGGCTGCCGCCAAACCAGGTCTGGTGGCAGCCCTAACGCTTCGCCTACCACCCTGACTTCGTCTTTGAATAAATAGCGCAGTGGTTCGACCAGTTCGAATTGCATTTGATCTGGAAGACCACCGACATTATGGTGTGTCTTTATGCGATCAGATTTGGAGCGGTCTGACGCGCGCGATTCGACTACATCGGGGTAAATAGTACCTTGCACTAGAAATTCAGGTAATCCCAGCTGCCGAGCTTGGGCTTCAAATATGCGGATGAAGCGCTCGCCGATGATCTTTCTCTTTTCCTCAGGGTCGATTATGCCACGCAACGCATCCATGAATTCTTGCCTGGCATCGACTGCGATCAATTCCAGTCCTAGATATTCCTTAAAGGCTTGGGTTACCTGCAAGCCTTCATGTTTACGCAGCAAGCCGGTATCCACAAAAACAGCTACAAGCTGGTCGCCGATGGCGCGGTGCACCAGGGCAGCAGCAACGCTCGAGTCAACCCCACCGCTGACTGCCGCCAACGCTCGCCGTGCCCCTACCTGTTGGTGTATGCTTTCTACACTCTGGTTGATGATCGATTCAGGAGTCCATTCGGCTTTAGCGCCGCAGATGTCAATCGCAAAGCGACGCAGGATCTCGGCTCCCCCTTGAGTATGGCGCACTTCTGGATGGAATAGTAGCCCGTAATAATTCCTGTGCGGGTCGCCCATTGCAGCGATGGGGGATTTACCTGTTCTAGCCAGGTTGGTAAAACCAGGAGGCAACTCCTCGATCGTATCCCCGTGGGACATCAGCACTTGCTGCTGGCTTGCTGGCAGAAAAGTTGTGGCTTTCACTACTTCCAGGGAGGTAATCCCATATTCTCCTTCTGGAGAAGCAGACACGGTACCTCCTAAAGCGTGAACCAATGCCTGCATCCCGTAACAGATGCCCAGGATCGGCAACCCGCTCTGAAGCACATAGGCAGGTATCTGGCGAGCTCCAGGTTGGAATACCGAACCTGGTCCACCTGACATGATAATCCCTTTGGGGTTGATGGACATGACCTGCTGTTCAGGTGCATCGCAAGGGAATAGTTCGCTGTAAACGTTTGATTCTCGCACCCGGCGAGCAATCAATTGAGCATATTGGGATCCAAAATCGAGAACGGCAATTGCATCAGTCATCTTTAAACTTGATCCTGTCTCCTTCCATGGCTTCGATGCGAGCCAGCGACTCGATCGGCACCCCTAGTGGAGCAAGCAAATCACGACCACCTTCGAAGGTCTTCTCGATCAAAGTACCGATACCGACAATCTTTGCCCCAGCGGTCTGAGCCAGCCGCACCAATCCAAGGATTGTCGCGCCGGTTGCCAGGAAATCGTCGATAATGAGCACGCGTTCGCCGCCTGCCAGGTACTCTGGAGAAATGATCAGCTCCACAATCCGTCCTTTGGTGTGGGAGGGGGTCAAAGTTAGGAAAACTTGATCGGGCATGGTGATAGGTTTATGCTTGCGGGCATAAACAACTGGCAAACCCATGTGCAACGCAGTAGTCACAGCTGGTGCGATTCCTGAGATTTCCGCGGTGAGGACTTTGGTAACGCCGATATTGTTGAACCGGCGGGCAAACTCCTGGCCACAGGCGTCCATCAAAAACGGATCCACCTGATGATTAATAAACCCATCCACTTTGAGTATTCCATCCCCCAGGTTCTTGCCTTCTCGTAAGATGCGTTCTTTTAATAATTCCATTTACTCTCTCCTCAAATTATTCAAACTTAAAGGTTCGAATTGCTCATTCCACTCTATTATAAAAAGGTTCTTAATCAACACAGGTTACATTCTTGGAAGCACTTTCCAAGTGCGTCTCTACTCAGGGGATAATGGGGTCTTGCGGGAGAAGATTGTTTGCTCATCTGCCTGAGTAGATCAACCTGATAGCCAGCCGCGAATGCCTTTATTCTACATTGGCTTGCCTGAAAGGGCTAGTGTTCGGTCCAATATGCTTCTTTGGGGAGGTCTTTGACGGAAGGCTTAATGCTTTTTTCAGACATCGTTTTGATATTCCAGTAATTCTACTTTCAGCCTGGACAATGGATTAGAGTGTGAATGACTTTGTGTTAGAATCGCTGAGATGTTGGTATTGGCTTCTACTTCACCCCGCCGTCAGCAGTTATTATCGATGCTTGGTTGCCAATTTCAGGTGGTATCTGCGGTCGTTGATGAGCGCATAGAACCTGACGAGACACCACAGCAGTACGTTCTCAGGCTGGCGGATGCAAAGGCAAATGCAGTTCGCTCCAAGACTTCCCGCGATAGCTTGATCCTGGCTGCGGATACTGCGGTGGTCTCCGGTGACCAGATATTAGGCAAACCAATAGACGCCGCTCATGCAGTTGAGATGCTGCAATCTTTACGTGGGCGAGTTCATCAGGTTTTCACCGGTTTGGTGGTTATGCAGAATGAAGACGGGCAGTCTATCGCAGATTTGAGTGTCACTCAAGTGCAAATGCGTGAATATGAGGATGACGAGATCCTGGCTTATGTGGAGTCCGGTGATGCCTACGATAAGGCTGGCGCTTACGCCATCCAACACGCAGGCTTTGACCCGGTTGAACGTCTACAGGGTTGCTATGCCAACGTGGTTGGGCTGCCTGTTTGCCAACTCACCCCTTCACTGCAGAAGTTTGGCATGGAAGTCGATCAGATCTGTCCTGGTGTCGGCCAAGATGGACATGCGGATGAATGTAAGATACGGTTATGAAGATTCATCACCTGGTTTTTCTGTTCCTTTTTGTGCTGATCACAGCAGGATGCAGCCAACCGCAAGCCTCGCAGCAGCCTAGCTTGACTCCTTCTGTCTCTCCAACCCTATCACAGCCTGGGGTGCATACTACCCAAGCGCCTGATGCGGAGTCTGCTGCGCGGGCATACCTGCAAGCCTGGGAATCCGAAGACTATGATGCCATGTATATCCTGCTGACCTCGGTTAGCAAAGATGCCATCACATTGGATGAGTTCTCCCAGCGTTATGCAGATGTGATGACCGAGGGGGCACTGAGCCACATTGAAACCTTTGTCCTTTCCTCGCTGACCCAAACCCGGACTGCCCAGGTTTCGTATCGAGTTATTCTATACAGCGTTTTGGTAGGGGGTATCCAAGCGGACACGCTAATGAACTTGAGCCTTGAAGATGGCTTATGGCGGGTGCAGTGGGATGATACGCTCATACATCCTCAACTCAGTGGGGGCAACCGGCTGCGTATGGAGCATTCGGTCCCCTCGCGTGGAAACATCTACGATCGGGCTGGGCGCGCGCTGGTTGCTCAAACCGAAGCCACCGCTTTGGGTCTGTTCCCTGGCAGGATCGACCCGGATCAGGAAGACAGGCTGCTGACCGAGCTGGCGCGCCTGACTGGTATGCGCGCCGATACGATCCGTAGCATGTATGAGAATTTCCCCCCAGGGTCTGATTGGTACCTGCCTTTGCGAGCGGTATCGGCGGAGGTTTACCAGCAGAGAGAAGGCATCCTGGCTGCTTTTGGTGATGCAGTCGTGGCGCGTTCTGCTCGCTGGCGCTATTATTTCGATGGCGGTGTAGCACCGCATGTGCTCGGTTACGTTAGTTATATCCAAGAAAACCAGCTCGATCAATATTTGCGCCTGGGATACCGGCGGGATGAACGCGTTGGTCAGGCTGGGCTGGAGCGCTGGGGCGAAACTTATTTATCAGGGATACGGGGCGGCTCCCTTTATGTGGTTGATCCCGAGGGATTGATCGTTACCAAGCTGGCTGAGTCGCCAGCTGCACCTGCCCAAGCAGTTCATACTACTCTGGATAAGGACTTCCAGATGCAAGTCCAGCAAGCCATCGCTGGCTTTCAAGGAGCCATCGTTGTGCTCGAGCGTGACACCGGCAGAGTGCTGGCGATGTCTTCTTCTCCGGCTTATGACCCCAACCTGTTCGAGCCGATCAATTTCAACAGCAGCTACCTTCTCGAACAGGTTTTTGACCCCAACACAAACCCCACCTTCAACCGCGCTACTCAAGGGCAGTATCCTCTTGGCTCGGTTTTCAAGATCGTCACCATGGCAGCCGCGCTGGAAAGTGATTTATACACCTCCACTACAACTTACGATTGCCAGCACACCTTCACAAGACTCCCTGGGATCACATTGGAGGATTGGACTTTGGGTCGCGGGCTGCCTCCAAGTGGTGTTCTTACCCTTTCTGAGGGCTTGATGCGCTCGTGTAACCCCTATTTTTTTGATATCGGGTTGGAATTTTACGAACGCGGGATGGTCACCGCGATTTCTGACATGGCGCGCGGGTTCGGTTTGGGGCAACCCACCGGGATTGGGCAGATCATCGAAGAATCTGGCCGGGTGCCAGACCCCACCGACCGGGTGAATGCAACCAATCTGGCAATCGGACAGGGAGATTTCCTGACAACCCCACTGCAGGTGGCTAATTTCATTGCTGCGATTGGAAATGGTGGCAATTTACTGCGCCCTCAAGTAGTAGAGCAGATTGCCCCGCCTGATGGAGAGCCTTCACTGGTCTTTGAACCCCAGGTGCGCGCAACCTTGCCGGTCAGTGAAGAGAACTTACAAGCGCTGCACGAAGCTATGGTCTCTGTGGTGGCTAACCAACGCGGGACCGCCTGGCATCGCTTCACCGGCTTGAACATTCCAATAGCAGGCAAGACAGGAACGGCTGAAGACCCGCCCCGCAGGCCGCATGCCTGGTTTGCCGGTTACACTTTTGCAGAACGACAAGACCAACCAGACATTGCCGTTGCGGTCGTGGTAGAAAATGTGGGTGAAGGCTCGGAATATGCTGCCTTGATCTTTCGCAGGGTCTTAGAGATTTACTTCCTGGGAGCACCTAGAGCTTTCTATTGGTGGGAATCGCAGATTGGAGTTACACAGACCCCGACGCCTTCCGTGACCGACACGGCGACTCCCATTCCAACCCAGACACCAACCCCAGATGCGACGGATACGCCAACCCCGCAAGATACGCCAACCCTGACGCCAGAACCTGATGCGACTTCGACACCTGAAGACTAAGCAACATGCCTGATTACCGTTCACTGGTCTCTGATAAACTATGCCACTCTTGTTCTGATCAGCCAAAATGATGCCAACTGTCGCTCTAAAATTACCTCCAGGAACTGCTTAACCTATGCCAAATACCCTACCTGGTCTTATCATCCGCTCCCAATCTGGTTTCTATACGGTTAAGACTGACCATGGAATCCTGGTGTGTCAGCTGCGCGGGAGGCTGAAACAAGGAGCTCGTCTTGGCGACCTGGTTGCAATTGGCGATCATGTCCAGGTGACCCCAATCGATGAACAAAGCGGAGTGATCGAGCAAATTGAACCCCGCCAGCGCATATTATCGAGGATGGCGCCTACCCCGCGTGGTGAATACCAGCAGATAATCATAGCCAACCCTGACCAGGCGGTATTTGTCTTTTCCTGCAGCCAACCCCAACCACGATTGCGCATGTTAGATCGCTTCCTGGTCATCGCTGAGAAACAGGAAATTCCCGCCATAATCGTTGCCAACAAAGTGGATTTGGTGGGCATGCAGAAAGCCATGGAAATATTTGGGCATTACCAGCCAATCGGTTACCAGGTGCTCTACACTTCAGCCAAAACCGGTCTAGGTGTGAACCAACTGGGTGAGGGGTTGGCAGATAAGATATCGGTCCTGGCAGGTCCTTCAGGAGCGGGAAAATCGAGCTTGCTGAATGCAATCCAACCTGGTCTGGGATTGGCGGTTGATAAGGTCAGTCGGGGAACAGGCAAAGGCAGGCATACCACTGTCCTGCGGGAGATGTTCCCGCTCGAGAGGGGGGGTTATGTGGCTGATACCCCCGGATTAAAAGCCCTGGCCTTGTGGGATATCGAACCTGAAGAAATGGATGGATATTTTCCTGAATTGCGTTCGCTGGTAGCACAGTGTCAGTTCAGTGACTGCACTCACCTGCATGAACCAGGCTGCGCAGTGCAGGAGGCAGTCAACCAGGGGCTGGTGCATCCAGACAGGTATGATGCTTATTCCCGGCTGCGTTTAGGGGAGGAAGAGGAGTAGATTACCGATCGTAGGGTAATCGTAGGGATTCCGTAGGGAAATCGTCAGGTTTCTTGACGAAAATCCACTCTTATGCTATATTGTATACAAATCAATATGATCTTTTCTTTCCCATTGGAACGGACTGTTATGAAACTTGCCTCATTCTATCAACCTGGCGAGGGCAATCTGGGAAAAAACTCCGTTTGTAATGCCTCAGATTTGCTCTATTTAACAGGCCGTATTCATACTCATACTTGAAAGGAGGTGGTAGTTCCCAAACGAGTCAAAACCTGGTTGTCTTATCCACCATCGGGAAATATATATCCGATAAAAATTCCAAATCTCTTTTGAGGAGAAATAAAAATGAATAGAAAGTCTAAAATTTGGTTAGCAGCAACCTCCCTCATCATCTTGAGCATGGTGTTGGGCGCTTGTGCGCCAGCCACCCCGGAACCTGTTGAACCTGCGGTAACCGAGGTGGAAAGGATCGTCACCCTGATCGTGGAAGGTGAACCGATTATTGTCACAGTGACTCCGCCTCCACCAGAAGAACCAACCCCGGTTCCTCCAGTCGATCGCACGGGTGCCTGGCTAGACACGGTTGTTTTCATCGAGGAACCCTCGGCTGACGCTGCGGTTACCCGCCTTGAAGTTGGCGACATCGACGTATACGCCTACACCGTTGGTAACCCAGAAGTGGCTGCCAGGGTGGCTGCCGCCCCGGCGCTGAAGAGTTTTCGTTCGTTTGGTTCTTATAACGAGCTGACCTTCAACCCGGCTGGTCCAGTCTTCGAAGGTACCGGCAAGTTGAACCCCTTCGCGGTTCCGCGCATCCGTGAAGCGATGAATATACTGATCGATCGTTCCTACATCACCCAAGAAATCATGGGTGGGCTGGGAGCTCCTCGCTGGCACGGTTTCAACAACGCCTCCAATGACTACGCCATGCTGGCAGATGTCGCCAAAGCGCTCGAGCGCGAATATGCTTACGATTTTGATCGGGCATACGACATAATTGCCGAGGAAATGGAAGCCTTGGGCGCCAGCCTGGTGGACGGTATCTGGAACTTCGAGGGCGAACCGGTTGAGATCATCCTGCTTATCCGGACTGAGGACGAACGCCGCGAGATCGGCGATTACGTAGGCAACCAGCTTGAAGAAGCTGGCTTTGTCGCCGTACGCGATTATAAGACCTCCGGCGAAGCCTCACCTATCTGGATCAGCGGTGACCCCAATGATGGCCTCTTCCACATCTACACCGGTGGCTGGATCACAACAGTAGTACCGCGTGACCTGGCTGATAACTTCGAATTCTTCTACACCCCACGTGGTATTCCCTGGCCATTATGGCTAGCTTATACCCCCGTTCCGGAATTCGACGAGATCGCCCAGCGCCTGGACACTGCTGATTTCACCACGCTGGAAGAACGCCGTGAGTTGATGGCTCGCGCCATGGAGTTAGCTTTAGAGGACTCGGTGCGCATCTGGCTAGCAGATCGGGCGGCTATTGCCCCCATGCGCAATGAAGTTATGATTGGTGCTGATCTGTACGGCTCGGTTGCCGGTTCTAACATCTGGTCTTACACGCTGAAGCGTGAAGGCGAGATCGGCGGCTCGATGACCGTTGCCATGCCCGGCATGCTCACCGAACCTTGGAACCCATTCGACGGTTCGAACTGGATCTACGATATGATGT
Organism: Anaerolineales bacterium; assembly: GCA_014859065.1. Classification (GTDB taxonomy): domain Bacteria; phylum Chloroflexota; class Anaerolineae; order Anaerolineales; family UBA4823; genus Kmv39. Next base: position 2,180 of record JACUUU010000013.1, on the reverse strand, counting down.
TGATCCGCGGTAGCGCTGAAAGAGCTCTCAACCCGGATCCCTACACTGGCTTATGGTGGCCACAGCGTATTGAACGTGGTGAAGTCATTATCCAGGAAGGGTTGCCAGTCGGCAAGACGCTTGATTGGGTCAGCCTGGAATTCGCCCCTGAAATCCAGGTTCCAGATGATGCCTGGGTCGATTGGGATGCAGAAGAGCAGGTCTTCATCACCTCAGGAGAACTCTACCCTGAAGGGCGCACTGCCTTACGAAAATCAACAGTTTACTACGAAGAAGATCTGTTCGATAAGGTCAAGTGGCACGACGGAAGCTCCTTCTCCATTGCTGACATCGTGTTTAACATGATCACCAAATTCGATCGGGCTAAGGAAGAGAGCGCTATCTACGACGATGCTAAGGTTGGACCTTTTGGATCCTTCATGGCTACACTGCGAGGTATCCGCATCGCCTCTGAAGATCCCCTGGTGATCGAAACCTGGAGTGACTACTGGACCTTGGATGCTGAACTGCTCGTTGATACCTGGTGGCCTTCGTTCACCAGCTTGAGCTTCGCCCAAGGAACAGGTGGGTGGCACAACACCACTTTAGGTATCATGGCTGAAGCCAAGGAACTGGCAGCCTTCTCGTCCGCCAAAGCCGAAGAACTTGAGGTCGAGTGGATGAGCTACATCGCTGGCCCGACCATCGAGATCCTGGCTGAGCAATTGGAAGAAGCCCACGAAGCAGGATATATCCCCTACGAGAACACCCTTGGCAACTACATCACTGGTGCAGAAGCCCAGGCTCGTTGGGATAACCTGGCTAACTGGTATGATGCCCGCGGCCACTTCTGGCTAGGCACCGGTGTTTACTTCCTGGAACGCGCCTTCCCAGTTGAAAAGACCGTTATCTTCCGCCGCTTTTTGGACCATCCAGACCCGGCTGATAAGTGGGACCGCTTTGCCGAACCCATGATGGCTGAAATCGAGCTGGACGGACCCGGTCGCGTGACCATTGGTGACGAGGCTGTCTTCGAGGTCTATGTAGAATTTCAGGGTGAACCCTATCTGCTGGATGATCTCGTGGGAGTGAAGTTCATCTTGTTTGACGCCTCCGGTGAACTGGCAGCTTCAGGCGACGCCGAAGCTATCGAAGACGGTTACTTCGAAGTCGTGCTGCCAGCCGACCTGACTGCTGACCTTGAAGCAGGATCGAACCTGTTAGAGGTTGTGGTAATCTCCAAGATGGTGGCTGTCCCCAGCGCTGACTCGATGTCATTCGTGACAGCTGACTAACCTGACAATTCCATAATTACCGTTTTACCTACGGAGGGACACATGCAATTGTGTCCCTCCGTTTTTATCAGCCCCCCACCCTGCCCTCCCCCCGCTTCGCAGGGGGAGGAATCCCCGCTCTCCCATGAGCGCAATTTGCGAAATGGGGGATGGCTGGGGTGGGGGCGTAATTACCCCACCAGTGAAGTGATCGATAAAAATTTTGAGATCATATTTAGTTGACTGAAATACATCAATGCCTTAGACTTGGATAGAGAAATTGGTAATTTGGTATCAGCCCCCCACCCTTCCCTCCCCCCGCTTCGCAGGGGGAGGCTTGCATTCCAATTACCAATGGATGGGGATAAAATCAGGATTACGAACTGTTTAGCAAAAGTTCGGATTTTGGACTGAAGAAAGTTGATTGATCTTCGAAAGTAGAAAGTTGATAATGAAGTCTGGCAGAGAAAGATGGAGAGCTGCGTGGTCGATACAGGAAAGAGCCCGAGAATTATGGAAAGATATGACGCCAGCTGAGAAAAAATTGTGGTCAAAGCTGAGGAATGGTCAAATCTGTGGCGCTCATTTTAGAAGACAGCACCCTGTGGGTCCGTTTATCATCGATTTTTTCTGTGCAAAAGCTAAACTGGCTATAGAGGTCGATGGTCAGGTCCATCAATCTCAAACTGATTATGATTTAGAACGATCCAGGTGGTTGGTTGAAAATAAAGGCTATAAAATCATTCGATTTTCCAACGACCAAATCGAGTTAAATATTGAAGTGGTCATCGAGGAAATCAAAGCCGCCCTCTGCCTTCACCCTCCCCCATGAGCGAAGTTTGCGAAATGGGGGAGGGCTGGGGTGGGGGCGTAATTGACCATGAGCGAAGTTTGCGAAATGGGGGAGGGCTGGGGTGGGGGCATAAT
>JACUUU010000259.1 GCA_014859065.1 Anaerolineales bacterium | reverse complement strand
AAATGTTACCTTATGGACAAGGTTGATTTAGAGAAACGCACAAAATTATTCGCTCTCGATATTATCCGTTTTGTGAACTGCCTGCCACGCACCAGTGTAGGACAAACTATGGGAAAGCAGCTTTTACGGTCAAGCATTTCTATTGGTGCGAATTACCGGGAAGCTAATCGAGCCGAATCAAAGGCTGAATTTATTCACAAGATCAACATTGTTGAAAAAGAAGCTGCAGAAACCCAATATTGGCTGGAATTGATGCTCGAGTCAAAAAACGGCGATATTGAAAGCCTGAGAAATTTGCAGGTAGAAAGCAGTGAATTGCTGGCTATATTCACATCTATAGGCAAAACCAGTAAAGCAAGATATAGAAAATAAAATTCGAATTTGCAATTTCGAAATATAAAATCCCTTACAATTCCGCTCTAATATTTTCCTTATGTCCCGGACTACAATGCCAAGCCAAACCACAGAACATGCCGCGGGCGGCGAGGGCTGGCGCGTGGATAGGCGTGGGCTGGACCTGCTCAAACGCGCCTTCGACCTGAGCGCTGCTGTCGTCGGCTTGCTGCTGTTCTCCCCGCTGCTGGGGGTCATCGCGGTGCTGATCAAGCGCGATTCCCCAGGACCGGTGTTCTACCGCGGGCGGCGCGCCGGGCGGGGTGGACGTGAATTCGACATTTTCAAATTCCGCACGATGTACGAGACGGCCGAGAGCTACGCCGGCGCGCCCATTACCGCCCAGGGCGATTCGCGCGTCACGCCCCTGGGGCGCATCCTGCGCTACACCAAACTCAACGAACTGCCGCAGCTATGGAACGTGCTCAAGGGCGAGATGAGTCTGGTGGGACCGCGCCCTGAAGACCCACAGATCGCGGCGGGCTGGCAGCCCGAACTGCGCGCTGAAATATTGTCCGTGCGCCCGGGCATCACCTCCCCGGCTTCGATCCAATACCGCCGTGAAGAACAGCTGCTGGCAGCTGCTCCGGTCGACCTGCCCGCAGACGGCCGAGAAAGCTCAGCCGTAAAGCCGCCCCCACCCTTGAAGACCTACCTGGAAAACATCGTGCCTGACAAGCTGCGCCTAGACCAGCTCTATGTGCGCCACCGCTCTTTCTGGCTGGATATCGACACCTTGATGTGGACCAGCGTGCTGCTGCTGCCGCGCCTGGGCAGCACCACGCCGCGCGAGGGCTGGCTCCTGCTCGGCCCGCTGTCGCGCTTCATGCGGCGCTACCTGAACTGGTTCATCATCGACACGCTGGTCAGCTTTGTAGCGGTGGCTGCAGCCGGCATCTTCTACCGCACCTTCGGACCGCTGCACGTTGGCGAGCTGCATGCCGCCCTGGTCGCCCTGGCGTTCGCCCTGATCTTCGGGCTGACCGCCTCATTGTTGGGCATCCACCGCATCCACTGGTCCAAAGCGAGCCCTGAAGACGCCTTCATCCTGATCCCGGTCGCCATGACCGCCACCCTGATCGCCCTGGCAGCCAACCGCTCCTGGTCGGGGAACCCGACCATGCCCCCCGGCATGGTGATGCTGTCCGGCTTCCTGGCGATGTTGGGCTTTACGGCTGCCCGCTACCGCTGGCGGCTGGTGCGCAGTTTTGCGCGGCGGCTGTTCAAGATCGACGTCAGCGCTATCAACGCCCGTGAACGGGTGCTCATCATCGGCGCAGGGGAGGCCGGGCAGTTCGTGGCGTACCTGCTCAACCAGCGGCGAACTGAAAACGCCCTGGCGATCATCGGCTTCGTGGATGACGACCTCTACATGCAGGGCAGCTCCTGGCGCGGCTTGAACGTGGTCGGTTCACGGCAGGATATCGCTCAACTGGTGGAAAAGCACGATGTCGGCGTGATTGTATTTGCCATCCACAACATCGACCCGCAGGAGCGGGAAGAGATCCTGGAGATCTGTGCGGCTACGCCAGCGCGCATCGTGCACGTACCGGACATTGGGGCGATGCTGGGAGAGATTGTGCATGGGGGAGGGGGAGAGGAGGCAGTGGTCAGTGAGCAGTAATCAGTGATCAGTGACAAGTCCCTAATACGAAGTATGATCGTAGACAGCATGGGTGAGTCGAAAAGTTTAGTGAATTAGCGCATTTCCCCCGAATGCCAGGAATGAGATAACCCGCCGGCAGATCGATTTTGAAGATGTTGCCAGGGTCCTGGCTGATCCCGAGCAAATTGAGGTAGTTCGAGCTGGCGTGAAGTTTATCAATCCCGAATTAAGAGCAGTGACCCTCAGAGAACTTATCTGATCCGAGTTGTAGTCGATATCGATCGCATACCTGCCGAAGTAGTTACCACCTATCGCACGAGCAAGATTGAAAAATCTTGGAGGGAAGACTTATAAAAGTCCGTTATGATAGTGAAACTGACACCCTCATGGCATTATTCTCCTACGCTGCTTTTGCTGAAAGTGACGAAGAAAAACCTGGCGTTATTTTAGATTATGACGAAAACGGCAACCTGGTATCTATTGAGATTTTTGAAATTCGAAATTTGAAATGTGTTTGTAATGATCAGTAAAAACGTTAGAACGTGGTAACGCTTAAATCTTTTCTACCCATTGATTCTATGAAAAAAGATATAATGGTAGTGGAGAAAAGACATGGATGGTAAACCAGTTCAACTAACAGCTATGATCGAACGCGAAGACGATTGGTTTGTTGCCACCTGCCCAGAGTTGGATATAGTCAGCCAGGGCGAAACCATCGAGTCAGCTCGTTCGAACCTGCTGGAGGCAGTGGAGAGTTTTTTTGAAATAGCCTCAGCCTCCGAAATCAAGCGCCGGTTGAAAAAAGACACCTATATCATGCCATTAATTCCCACCGTTCCAGACTCAAAGATGACCATCAGTAAATAAGATGCCCAAGGTGCGTGTCCTTTCCGGTAGGGAAGCCTGCAAGATCCTGGCACAGCATGGATTTAGTGAAGTGCGACGGAAAGGAAGCCATATCATCATGCAAAAAATCCTGGAAGATACTACCGTTACCGTCCCTATACCTGACCACGCTGAGCTGAAAAAAGGAACACTAGTGGGGATAATCAGACAAAGTGGATTACCGCGTTCGTTATTTGAACGGTGATAGTATTCTTGTCAGGCAAATTGAAGGTTAGAATAATTTCAAGTAACTGGTAAAAAAAGAAGACAGTAATTGCGTAATAACGTTCAAACAGATTATCCTGGGCGCAGCGAAGGATCTCAATACTAAACAATCCGAAACCCGAAATTCGCAATTCTCTCCATTCCTGGTAAAATAATCTTTAGATAGTATTCAATAAAGCAATGAAGTGCCGGGAGCTGTTATGGGTCAACAGGAGCAAATAGACCGAATTACAATAGAACCCAACATTTGTCTGGGTCAACCAAGAATACGCGGCACGCGCATCACGGTCAGTGTCATCCTTAAGATGCTGGCAGGTGGTAAGCCAGTAGAGTATATCTTAGAGGCATATCCTGAGCTGGAGGAAGAGGATGTACGCCAGGCGATGAAATTTGCAGCCTGGGTAGTATCTGACCAAGTCCAATTAATTCCTACCCAATAGTAATCAAATGCCAATAATTCGATTGTTGGCTGATATGAATATTTCACCTAAGTCCGTTTTCGCTTTAGAAAATCAGGGGTGGGATATAGTGCGAGTCTCGCAATTACTGCCAGCAGCTGCTTTGGATGAGGAAATTCTAGAGTTTGCACGGAAAGAAAACCGCACTGTTATAACACAGGATCTAGATTTTTCCGCTTTACTTGCTGTGGGGGGACATGACAGACCAAGTTTGCTGACATTACGGTTATCAGATACTGATCCAGAATTTGTCACTGCTCGTTTACTTGAGGTTCTACCACTGGTTGAAGAGAAGCTGAATGAAGGTTGTGTGGTAGTAATCCAAGATGTTACTGTTCGTTTAAGAATGCTACCAATCCAGTAACGTTGAACGTTTGAACACCTTGTCCTGAGCGCAGCGAAGGAGCTCAATGCTAAATGCAATTCGAAATTATCCTATCTGCATTCCTTCATCTTGCGTTCCTTAAAACCTATTTTTCTAGTTCAACACTGAAGTCATAACATTATGTCCAACAACCTTCCTGCAACCCTGGTCACCGGGGCGGGCGGCTTTATCGCCTCCCACCTGATAGAAGCGCTGCTGCCGCGCGCTGCCGCGCTGCGCGCCTTCGTGCACTACAACTCGCGCGGCGACCCCGGGCTGCTCAACCTGCTGCCCACAGCCACGCGGCGCGAGATCGACATCGTCGCCGGCGACCTGCGCGACCTGGAGGCAGTGGATAAAGCTGTGCAGGGCTGCGAGCTGGTCCTGCACCTGGGCGCCCTCATCTCCATCCCCTATTCCTACCGCCACCCGGTCGAGGTCGTCGAGACCAACGTGAGCGGCAGCCTCAATGTGCTGCTGGCTGCGCGGCGGGCAAACGTCACCCGCCTGGTGCACACCTCCACCTCGGAGGTCTACGGGACTGCTCAGCGCGTGCCCATAGACGAGGATCACCCGTTGCAGGGTCAATCCCCCTACTCCGCTTCCAAGATCGCCGCCGACAAGCTGGCAGAATCCTTCTACCGCTCCTACGATCTGCCGGTGGTCACGCTGAGACCGTTCAATACCTATGGGCCGCGCCAGTCTGCGCGGGCGGTCATCCCCACCATCATCGCCCAGGCGCTCACCCAGCCCGAGGTACGCCTGGGCAACCTGGCCGCGCGGCGCGACCTGACCTACGTGGAGGATACGGTGGACGGCTTCCTGCGGGCAGCCCAACAACCCGGCCTGGAAGGGCAGACCATCAACCTGGGCAGCGGCAGCGAGATTACCATCGCAGACCTGGCGAAAGACATCATCGCCCTGATCGGGAACTCGGTGGAGCTGGTGGAGGATGCCTCCCGCCTGCGCCCGGAGAAATCCGAAGTCGAACGCCTGCTGGCTGACAACAGCCGCGCTCAAAAACTACTCGGCTGGCGCCCGGTCACCCCCCTCAAGCGCGGCTTGCAGCAGACCATAGACTGGATGGCAGAAAACATCGATCTCTACCAGCCGGAGAGGTATCAAATTTGAGGACAGAAGTCAGGAATCAGTAGTCAGTAGTCAGTAGTCAGAATTCAGTTTATCTATGAGGTGACTATCAAATGCAGCCCCGATCTCCTGCCAAAACCTTTCAAGATCTCGTCGTCTGGCAGAAAGCTCACCAGTTCGTTCTCGAAATTTATAAATTTACTGCCGGTTTTCCTCCTAGGGAGGCATATGGTTTAGTTGCCC